>DASUDM010000294.1:0-3426 GCA_036275575.1 Sphingorhabdus sp.
TTCGATCGAGAACGGGTGGTATCCCGAAATGGTGAATAAATGGGTAATGAAGCGCAGCGCCGATCCACTTGCCTTCGCAACAAAGGCTTTTTTGTTACATCGTGAAAGGCTAGGGGCGGGCGGAGCGGTCGCCCGACCGCACACTTCCTCCAACCGCTGCCAGGTGACTGATGCGAACATCTTCCGGCTTCACCCTGGCGCTTTGCGGCTTTGCGCTGCTGACCTGCGGCGATGCGATCATCAAATCGATGGCGGGAATGTGGCCAGCACCGGCTATTGCAGCTTTGCGCTTCTCGATTGCCGTTCCCCTGCTCGCGATTTTCGTCGGCTCGACTCAGGGCGTGCAGGCATTGCGCGTTGCCCGGCCATGGGTGCAGCTGGGGCGGGGCTTTTCGATTGCCGCATCATCCAGCCTGTTTTTCCTGAGCCTTTTCCTCCTGCCATTGGCAGAGGCTACGGCCATCGTATTCATCAGCCCGATCCTGACCGCGTTGCTATCTGCCGTGTTTCTTCGCGAACATATGCAGCGGGCCGCCTGGCTAGCGACATTTATTGCGCTTGCCGGTGTGGCCATGGTGCTCCGCCCCAACCTCGCCGAAGTCGGAATTGTTGCGCTATTGCCTTTGATTGCTGCGACATTCTTTTCGTCGATGATGATTTTCAATCGGCTTGCGGCGGGAACCGGCTCTCCAATGGCGCTACAGTGGATTTTGGCCGCAGTGGCAGCACCGATATTGTTGGCAGTTGCGTTCGCCGGGCATCTCTCCGGTATTGACCAGTTCGCAGTAGGTTGGCCGCATTGGTCGGTTGTCTTGCGCTGCGCCATCGTCGCATTGACGGCAAGTACCGCGCATTGGCTTATCTATCTGGGTACAACCCGAGGGACGGCAGCCGATGCCGCGCAGGCGGTCTATATCCAGCTGCCCGTTGCGCTGCTGATCGACGGACTTGTTTTCCGGCATTTTCCCGATGCACTGGCGCTCGGCGGATCCTTACTGATTGTTTGCGCCGGCCTGATTATGTGGCAAAACCAGCGCCGGAGATGAAAGGAGCTTCGCGATGCTGAAGTCTGCCTTGCTTGTTGGCTTGTTCTGTCTTTCTACACCGGTGTTCGCGCATGGAAGCGCGCCTGGCCTCCCGCAATGGATAGCGGGGGCCTGGGAACGCATCGATGGCGCGAAATGGGCCGATGAATATTGGACGCCGCCTCGCGCAGGCATCATGATCGGCGCCAGCCGTTCCGGAACAGGCGACACGCTTGGCTTCTGGGAACATATGCGCATAGTTCACGAAATCGACGGCGGGATGGCTTTCTGGGCCATTGCAGGCGATCAAAAAGCTGTGCGCTTTGGTGCAACCGCGATTTCCGAAAACAGCATCACTTTTGAAAACGCGGATCATGATTATCCCCAGCGCATAAAATATTGGCGCGAAGGAAAGACTCTGAAGGCTGAGATTTCGCTGATCGATGGCAGCAAGGCAGTGGGTTTCCAATTCGACCTTATGGGAGGTTGATGGTCGAACAGGGCAGGTGCATCGGTACATCACAACGCTGGCTTTGATATCCTGACTTGGCCAGATTGCTGTCCAATCATGACCAAGAATTTTGTACGGATAGCTTGCTGCACAATGGCACTGGCCGCAACGCCGATATTGGCCGTTTATGCAGCCCCTGCAGTTCATCGATCCTGTTTGGTTTCGATAGACACCGGCGACGGTGAATGGACTGCGAGCCGTCATTTGACGGCGCGCGGTAGCGAGGTCGAGACGTCGCGCGATAGCTTCCAATGGAAGCCTCGGGAGGCCATCGTTTTCGATGCGGATTCATCGTTGCATTGGGAATTGAATTACTATTGGCCCAAAAAAGTCACGGATAACAAAGCCATCGAAGATAGCGATGTCAGCGTCCTGCTATATTTCGATTTCAAGGTTTCGAAAGAGCATGGAGAGCCCAGGAAACCGGATCAGACCTGGCTTCATGTGTACCGTTCAACAAACGCTGATGAACGCAGGCTGGCGCCGACCAGCATGTCCAGCAGAATGTGGTGGGACAAGTTCAACGGAAGCGTGTCGGGCAAGGCCTCTATGCCGCTCGATCATTTGCTGGCTTTTGGTCAGGGCTTTGATACGCTGGCCTGGGAAATCCAGTCCGCACCCAATGAATTTGGCACTACGCAGAAATTGGCAAAGGGAACTTTGCCGATTGTTGCTATGCGCGATCGAACCGATGCCATTTTCAAGCTGCGCAAAATGCTCGATCAGCGTGAAAAGCGATATGTGCAGGAGTGCGACATCCCGCTAACCGTCGCGCAATAAAAAAGGCCCGGGCTTCTCTTGAGCCCCGAGCCTTTTCAATGCCTTGTTGTAGCGAAGATGGCTAATTTAGCCGAGCTTTTCAGCCAAAATCGTCAGGCCGACTTCGCTGACTTCGGCAACACCGCCATCAAGCGTAATGGTTTCGGGCGTTGCGCCCTGCGTCTTGTAAATCGCCAGTTCGCCGCTGCGCAGTGTCGAGATCATCGGGCTGTGCCCTTCAAGCACGCCGAAATCGCCTTCAGCGCCGGGTACGGTGACCATATAGACCTCTTCCGAGCGGACGAGGCGTTCCGGGGTGACGAGTTCGAAATTCAGTGCCATGTTTTTTCAATCCTTACCCCTCCCGCAAGCAGGAGGGGCTGAGGTAAATCAAGCCGCTTCAGCAGCCAGTTTCTTGCCCTTTTCGACGGCTTCGTCGATGCCGCCGACCATGTAGAAGGCAGCTTCGGGCAGGTGGTCATATTCGCCATCGACGACAGCCTTGAACGACTTCACGGTGTCTTCGATCTGCACGAACTTGCCGGGGATGTTGGTGAAGACCTCGGCAACGTGGAACGGCTGCGACAGGAAGCGCTGGATCTTGCGCGCACGGGCAACGGTGAGCTTATCTTCTTCCGAAAGCTCGTCCATGCCGAGGATCGCGATGATATCCTGCAGCGACTTGTACTTCTGCAGCGTTTCCTGAACGCGGCGGGCGGTTTCATAATGCTCGTCACCAACGACGGCGGCGGTCAGCACGCGCGAAGTCGAGTCGAGCGGGTCAACTGCCGGATAGATGCCAAGTTCCGAAATCGCACGGTTAAGAACGGTCGTTGCGTCCAAGTGGGCGAACGATGCCGC
The DNA here is from genome assembly GCA_036275575.1 of Sphingorhabdus sp. Classification (GTDB taxonomy): domain Bacteria; phylum Pseudomonadota; class Alphaproteobacteria; order Sphingomonadales; family Sphingomonadaceae; genus Sphingorhabdus_B. The sequence goes on from DASUDM010000294.1 coordinate 3,157, forward strand.
AGGTGCGGGGTCGGTAAGGTCGTCCGCGGGAACGTAAATCGCCTGAACCGAGGTGATCGAACCCTTGTTGGTCGAGGTGATGCGTTCTTGCAGCTGGCCCATGTCGGTAGCGAGGGTCGGCTGGTAACCCACGGCCGAAGGAATACGGCCGAGAAGCGCCGACACTTCCGAACCCGCCTGGGTGAAGCGGAAAATGTTGTCGACGAAGAACAGAACGTCCTGGCCTTCCTGGTCGCGGAAATATTCAGCGATGGTGAGGCCCGACAGAGC
>DASUDM010000295.1:0-2717 GCA_036275575.1 Sphingorhabdus sp.
GCCTGACCGGTGCTGCAAACCTTCGGCATCGCGTGGCAATTCGACGTGGATCACAAGCGACAGGTTCGGAAGGTCGATACCGCGAGCGGCAACGTCGGTCGCAACACAGACGCGGGCGCGGCGGTCGCGTAGTGCCTGCAATGCCTGGTTGCGTTCGCTCTGGCTATGTTCGCCCGACAGCGCCACCGCATTGAAGCCGCGATTGGTAAGTTTGGAGTAAAGGTGACGGACGCTCTCACGCGTCGCGCAAAACAGGATTGCCGTTTCGGCTTCGTGCAAGCGGAGGAGGTTGACCACGGCATTTTCGATATCTGGCGGAGCAACGGTGACGACCTGATAGCTGATATCGCCATGGCCGCGATCTTCACCGACAGTCGAAATACGCAGCGCATCATGCTGGTAGCGTTTGGCGAGCGCGACAATCGGTTTGGGCATGGTCGCCGAGAACAGCAAGGTGCGGCGGCCATCGGGCGTCGCGTTGAGGATATCTTCCAGCTCTTCACGGAAACCCATGTCGAGCATCTCGTCCGCCTCATCGAGCACGGCCACTTTCAGCGCAGATAAGTTCAGCGCACCACGCTCCAGATGGTCGCGCAGGCGCCCCGGCGTGCCGACAACGATTTGCGGCCCGGTTTGCAGGTTGCGGCGTTCCTTCGATGCATCCATCCCACCGACGCAGGTGGCGATGCGGACGCCAGCTTTGCCATAAAGCCACATCAGTTCGCGACTGACCTGCAGCGCCAATTCACGGGTGGGTGCGATGATCAGGGCGGCGGGCTCGCGCGCCAAACTGATCAACCCGCCATCGAGAATCTGCGGTGCCATGGCGAGGCCGAAAGCAACGGTCTTTCCCGATCCGGTTTGCGCCGAAACGATAAGGTCGCGACCATCGGCTTCTTCGGCGATTACAGCAGTTTGCACGGGGGTAAGCGCGGTATAGCCGCGCGCGGTAAGCGCTTCGCCAAGAAGCGCGGGTAGGTTTTCAAATGTCATTGGGGTTCCAGTTATCAAACCACCTTATGCCCTAGATTTATTCGAATGTCTATGTTGCACTGCACAATAAATAGTTGTTTCGCCAAATTGCCTGCTTGGGTTATGCATCGTACATGGCCGATTCACCCAACACTCCGCCCTTGATGGATCCTGAACAGCTTGCAAAAATGGCGGAAAGTTTCGGCGCGGGTGCGGCGGACCCGCTTACTGCTTATAAACATGCGCTTGATGCCTGGGGCGAAGTGCTGGCGCCGTTGGCAAAGGCCGGCCATGACAAGGTGAATCCGAAGGATCGCCGCTTCGCCGCACCCCAATGGGAGCATCCGGTGTTTGATCTGATGCGGCAGGGCTATCAGCTGATGTCGGATTATATGATCGGTGCGGCGCACGAAATGGAGCATCTGTCAAAAGCCGACAAAGCAAAGCTCGAATTTGCCGTGCGCACCGTGGTCGAGGCTATGAGCCCCGCCAATTCGCCGCTCACCAATCCGGTCGCGCTCGAAAAAGCAATCGAGACCAAAGGCCAAAGCCTGATGACCGGCGTCAGCCACATGCTGGCCGACATGCAGCGCGGGCAGTTGACCCACACCGATCCGCAGGCGTTCCGGCTGGGCGAGAATATCGCCTGCACCCCCGGCAAGGTGGTGCACCAGACCCCCCTATACCAACTGCTGCAATATACGCCGACGACCGAGAAGGTGTTCGAAACCCCGCTCGTCATCTTCCCGCCCTGGATCAACCGTTTCTACATTCTCGACCTGACGGCGGAGAAAAGTTTCATCAAATGGTGCGTCGACCAAGGCATCACCGTCTTCGTCGTTTCGTGGAAATCGGCCGATGCCTCAATGCGCGACGTGATCTGGGACGATTATATCGCAGCGCAGATCGATGCGATTGACACCATTCGCGATGCATTGGACGTCGATAGCGTGCACGCCATTGGCTATTGCGTTGCGGGCACCACCCTTGCCGCGACGCTGGCAATCCTTGCTGCGCGCGGCGAGGCGGATAAGGTCAAAAGCGCGACCTTCTTTACTGCACAGGTTGATTTCACCAGAGGCGGCGAACTGCTCAACTTCATCGATGAGCATCAATTGAAGATGATCGAATCGCTCGCGTCACAGCAGGGCTTCCTCGATGGGCGCTATCTGGCGCTCACCTTTAACCTGCTGCGTGGGAACGACCTCATCTGGTCGACGATCAACAAGCATTACCTGCTGGGCGAGGAATATCCGGCGTTCGACTTGTTACACTGGAATGGCGACGTTACCAACCTGCCTGCCAAATGGCACAAGGATTATCTTTGTGACCTTTACCGTGACAACAAGCTGGTCGAACCAGGCGTGCTATCCGCGCTCGGCACGCCCATTGACCTGCGCAAGGTGACGACGCCAACTTATGTCCAGGCTGGGCGCGAAGATCATATCGCCCCCGCCGCCAGCGTCTGGAAAATCCGCGACCATTTCAAAGGGCCGGTGCGTTTCGTGCTCGCAGGCAGCGGGCACATCGCTGGGGTGGTAAACCCGCCGGCGCAGGGCAAATATCAATATTGGCTTAACGAAGACCCCAAGGTTTCGAGCCTTGAGGAGTATATCGAAAGCGCGACTGAAACCAAAGGCAGCTGGTGGCCCGATTGGCTGAACTGGCTATCCACCCAGGCGCCCAAACAGGTCGCAGCCAAAGGCGCGCGCCAGCCCGGAGAGGGCAAGCTGAAAGTGCTTGAA
>DASUDM010000296.1:0-3566 GCA_036275575.1 Sphingorhabdus sp.
GATGGCGAACGCAAGACTGCCGAGGCCAATCTGGAAAGGCTGAAAACGATCGACCGGGCCAAGCTCGATGCCACCGGCCAGATTGCCTATGACGTTTTCAAGCAGGGCCAACTCGATACTCTGAAAGGCCTTTCAAAAGAAATCATGGACCTGACCGTGGTTCGCCCGGTGAACCACTTTGCGGGTTTCCACACTTTCTATCCGACCTTTGCCAGTGGCCAGGGTGCGGCACCGTTCAAGACGGTTGCCGATTATGAAAACAACCTGAAACGGCACAAGGAATTCATTACCCTTATGGATGCCTCCATCGGACGTTTCCGTGAAGGCATGGCATCAGGCGTGTTCGAAACCAAGCTGACCATCGCCAATGTGATCGACCAGCTCAACACCCAGCTTGCCCAGAAAACCGAAGAATCACCCTATTACGGCCCCGTCAAAAAATTCCCTGCGGATTTCAGCGAAGCTGACAAGGCCCGGCTGACCGCCGCGTACAAGGATGTGGTCGAGAACGGCCTCTATCCTGCCAACCAGCGCTTGCGCGATTTCCTGCGCGATGAATATCTGCCCAAGGCCCGCGAAGGTGTTGGCCTGATGCACATGAAGGGCGGCGACAAGCTATACCAATATATGGTCGAGCAGACCACGACCCTGCCGCTCAAGGCTGCCGACATCCACGAGCTGGGCTTGTCCGAAGTTGCGCGGATCAAGAAGGGCATGGAAGAAATCAAGAATGAGGTTGGCTTCAAGGGCAGCCTGCAGGATTTCTTCGAACATCTGCGCACCGACCCCAAGTTCAAGAAGGAAAGCCGCGAAGCTTTGACTCAGGGCTATTATGACATCGGCAAAAAGGTCGATGCCGTAATCTCAACACAGTTCAAGGTGCTTCCCAAGGCACCGCTTGAAATCAAGCCTTATGAGGAATTCCGCGAGAAATATGAGGCGGGTGGCAGCTATCAACAGGGGACACCCGATGGTTCGCGCCCCGGCACCTTCTATTTCAACGCTTTTGACCTGCCGAGCCGCACCACGCCCGGTATGACCACGCTTTACCTGCACGAAGGGGCCCCGGGCCACCACTTCCAGATCAGCCTCGCGCAGGAAAATGACAAGCTGCCTGCTTTCATGCGCTTTGGCGGCAACACAGCCTATGTCGAGGGCTGGGCGCTCTATGCCGAAACGCTCGGCTATGAGATGGGGCTGTTCAAGGATCCGTACCAGCGCTTCGGAACCTTGTCGGACGAGATGCTGCGCGCGATGCGCCTCGTCGTCGATACCGGTCTGCACAGCAAGGGTTGGACCCGCGACCAGTCGATCGAATATATGCTGGCGAACAGCGACATGGGCCGCACCGACGCGACCGCAGAGGTCGAGCGCTATATCGCCATCCCGAGCCAGGCGCTCGCTTACAAGATCGGCGCGATGACCATCCAGAAACTGAAGGCCAAGGCGCAAAAGGAACTGGGCGCGAAATTCGACGTGCGCGAATTCCACAACCAGGTGCTCAATACCGGCGCATTGCCGCTGGCGGTGCTCGAGAGCAAGATCGACAGCTGGATCGCATCGCAAAAGTAACGGCAAAGGAACGAATACACAGCTTTAACGGGTGGCGTTTCTGCATTGGGGAGCGCCACCTGTTTGCGATTGAAGTCTGGAAAGGGAAATGACGACAATCAAATAAAACGTCACCTGGAACCACTTGCTTCCCTAAAACCATTACGTCAGTAAGGTAAAAGTGATAATTCACTTTGCAGGGGGAGCAAATGTTAGGTCGATTTGCGTTTGTAATACTGTTTTTACTTCCAGCCACCCTTCGCGCCGAATGGCACGAAGCCAGTCGCGACAATTTCCTTGTTGTTGCCGACCAGAGCGAGCGTGACGTTCGGGCATTTGCCGAAAGGCTCGAACGCTATCACGCCGCCTTGATGTCAGTGCTCAACCAACCCAATCAAAAGCCCAGTCCGTCCAATCGGGTCACCATCTATGTCGTCAAAAGCGGGGCCGATGTGCGCAAACTGGCCGGAGATAAATCGGGCTTCCTCCAGGGCTTTTACCAACCCCGCGCAGGCGGTTCGCTCGCATTCATCTCGCGTGTCGAAAGCGGCGGCCGCGAGGTTGACGACAGCGAACGGATATTGTTCCACGAATATGCCCACCATGTGATGCATTCGACCAACGAATGGTCGACACCACGCTGGCTGTCCGAGGGTTTCGCCGAATTCTACTCCACTGTTCGTTTCGAGCGCGATGGCGGTGTTTCGGTCGGCTTGCCAGCAAACCATAGGGGATATGAGCTTGCGCTGGCACGCAATGTCGGGATCGAGGCGCTGCTCGATGCGGCCACTTACGACAAGACCAAAACCAAGGCCTATGATGAATTTTATGGCCGCAGCTGGGCATTGTACCATTATCTGCTCGTGTCCCAAAAGCGTCCGGGGCAATTGGTCAATTATATGGTGGCGCTGGCCAATGGTGCCAGCGAGCTGGATGCGGCACGCACCGCCTTTGGAGATTTGAAACAGCTCGAAAAGGAACTTGATTCCTATATCAGGCAATCGCGCTGGAGTTATATTCCTATCGCGGCTTCGAAGATTTCGATTGGGCCGATCAACAGTCGCAAGATGCGGCCGGCCGAGGCTGCCATCATGCCGGTCGTGCTGGAATCAAAGCGGGGCGTGAACGAAGAAACAGCCAAGGCCGTACTGGCCAAGGCACAGGCCGTTGCAGCGCTGCATCCTGCTGACCCGGCGGTGCAGGCAGCACTTGCCGAAGCCGAATATGATGCGGGCAACCATCAGGCGGCAGTGGATGCCGCCGATCGAGCGCTTGCTGTCGACCCCAAGACAATCAACGCCCACGTCCAGAAAATCTATGCGTTGGGCGCGATGGCGGAAACGGCCCAGGAAAGCGCCCCGGCATGGAAAAAGGCGCAGCGCGCTGTCAGCGCACTCAACAAGATTGAGGCAGATCATCCAATCCCGCTCATTTATTATTATCGCAACCTTCGTACGGCTGGTGAACCCGTTACCGAACTGGCGGTATTCGGTCTGGAACGCGCGTTGCAACTGGCACCCTATGACCAGCGTGTGCGTTGGGATGTCGTGCAACAAATGATGGACGACCAGCAATGGGCTATGGCTTATCGGATCCTGATGCCGTTGGCGAACAATCCGCATAATCGCGGAGAGGATAATGAAGCTGCCAAGCTGCTCGCAACTTTGAAGGGCAAGTTGCAGCCAACCAAGCCGGAAACGACCGAGATCGATTCAGGAGCAGAAACAGCCACGCCGAGTTAAGCGGACGTGGTGCTGACGTAACGGATTTGGCAGCTGCGACACTTGGGTGTATTCTGCACCCATGCCAGCCGTCAAAGCCGCCAATCCGCGCACGATTTTCGCCCCTGAAGATTGGGCTACCATCACGCGCATCTCGCCTTGGCTGGGCATTTTCCAGATTGTCCACGCTTGGACGGTAGTAGCGCTGGCTGCATTTGGCGCCGCATGGGCGTGGGAGCAAAGCTGGCTCGCCGGTATTATCGCAACTCCGATTGCACTCGCGATATTGGGCGG
>DASUDM010000297.1:0-2263 GCA_036275575.1 Sphingorhabdus sp.
CAGATCGAGCATTTCTTCACCCATTACAAAGATCTTGAGCCCGGCAAATGGGCGAAGCTCAACGGCTGGGGCGATGTCGATGACGCGAAGCGCATCATCATGGAATGCGTCGAGCGCGCGAAGGAACATGGCATATGAAGCGAGCGTTGCTGGTACCTGTCATAGCGTTGGTAGTCGGTGCTTGTGCCACACCGGAAACGCGCATCCGCACAGCATTGACCGATGCCGGGCTCTCCAAGCCGATAGCGGGCTGCATGGCCGACCGGATGGTTGACCGTCTGTCTTTGTTTCAGCTCAACAAATTGAATGGCCTCAAAAAGCTGCAAGGCAAAAAGGCGAGCCAGATTACCATCGAGGAATTTGTGAAGCGCACCAAGGCGCTGCAGGATCCGGAGATTTTGGGCGTGGTCAGTTCGTCCGGCGTCATCTGCGCAATCAAAAGCTGAAGCGATAGACGTATAGCGGAATACCAATTGCCGCTACGTCATCCTCTTGACACTGCCATGTTATGTTGTATCATTAAATAGCGATTATCGGGCCGGATCGGCTGATTCGCATTCGCTCCGGGCCGGTAGCCGCAAAGCTGCAGGAGAGGAGCTGCAATGAGTTACGCAACCGAAAACAAACGCCCCAACCCCGCGAGCATGGCACTCGCCATCGGGCTGAATGGCAGTATCATCCTGGCGGTCGCGCTGTCGCCTGTGATTGTAAAAGAGTTCAAGCGCGATCCTTTCGAGGGCCGCAGTATCCCTGTCGAGCCACTACCCCCCAAGCAGGACGAGAAACAGCAGGATACCGACACTAAACCGCTCGACCCGATCTATGTGCCAAAGCCGGTCAACAAGGATATCCCGACAGACCCGATCGATATCCGCACTGGCTATGAAGAAACCAAAGGCACTGTAGTGGCCGAAGGGAGCGGAACCGGTGAAACCCTGATCAAGGATCCTCCGCCCGACCCGCCCGCAATTTTCAAGGCAGCCAGCCGCGATTCCCGCTTTGCCCGTGATTTCCAGCCGGACTATCCGCCAAACTTGCTGCAACGCGAGATCGAGGGCAGCGCCACCGTCCGCGTTCTGATTGGCACTGACGGGCGGGTACGCGAGGCACAGGTCGTGCGTGCGACTCATCCTGATTTCGGCAAGGCAACGGTCAAACAGGCCTTGAAAGCATGGCGCTTTACGCCAGCCACGCGAGGTGATGTCGCGGTTGAGGATTGGCAGACACTGAGCGTGCGCTTCACGATCGATTGATCGGTTAGTTCCCCCTCCCGCATGCGGGAGGGGTATCATCCCCACTGGAATTCGCGCTGCACAATCCCTACACAGGCGGTATGAGTTTTTTCCAGGATGCATCGCTTAAGGGCGGAATGGCCGACCTGTTCGGTTATATGCGCGAACAGCGGGGCGGCAGGTTGCTGATCCTGTTGCTCGCCTGTGTGCCGACCGCGACCATCATTACGATGTTCTACTTCGATGCCATGGACAAGGCGACCCCCCCGCCGCCGACCGTCACCTATTTCGAAAGCTGGCCCGCCGATCGTTCGGTGGAAGAGAGCCTCGCCGCCATCCGCGAATATCAGAAGACGAAAGATGCGATGCGTGCGCGCGAACGCGAAGCCTATAAGGCCTTGGGCAGTGCCGTCGGAATGGATGTCGAGAAACTCGATGCGGAGGCCCAGAAAGACGAAGCCGAACGCCGTGCCAAGGCCGAAGCCGAAATCGCGGCACGCGTAGGGGCATCGAAATAGCCGTCTCGGCCGAAGACCGGCGCTGGCTATCCGCCGCAATCGCGCTTGCCGAACGCGGCAAGGGGCGGACGGGCAACAACCCATCGGTCGGCTGCATTATCGTCAAAGACAACATCGTCATCGGGCGCGGCTGGACCCAGCCCGGCGGCCGCCCGCATGCCGAGGCCGTGGCGCTGGAACAGGCTGGGAACGCAGCGGCGGGTGCAACCATATATGTAAGCCTCGAGCCTTGCGCGCATGAGAGCGCCCGCGGGCCCGCTTGCGCCGATGCGCTGGTTGCCGCCAAGCCGGCGCGCGTCGTAGGCGCGCTGACAGACCCTGATCCACGCACCGCAGGAAAGGGCTTTGACCGGTTGGAAGCAGCCGGGATTTCGGTCGAGCGTGATACGATGGCAGCAGAGGCGCGCGCCGGACTTGCAGGCTTTGTGACGCGCACTACCTCAGGCCGCCCGCATGTGACGCTCAAGCTTGCGACTTCATTGGATGGCTGCATCGCGATGGCCGATGGCAGCA
>DASUDM010000298.1:0-2934 GCA_036275575.1 Sphingorhabdus sp.
AAAATTGAAAATGCGTTCATGGCTGTTTGCTCCGGGTGACAGCGAGCGGAAAATGACAAAAGCGCTCGAGGGACCGGCAGACATCTTACTGCTCGATCTTGAGGATGCGGTTGCGACCGAGAACAAGCCTTCGGCGCGCAAGCTGGTTCATGATTTCCTGGCTGCTAATGCTGCCTCACGCGCACGAATTTGGGTTCGGGTAAATCCGCTCGATGGGCCGCACACGTTGGACGATCTGGTCGCTATCATGCCAGCCAATCCGGGCGGCATCATGCTTCCCAAAGCCAATGGCCGGCAGGATGTTGAACTGCTCGATCATTATCTGACGGCTTTTGAGGCGGCAAATGGGTTCGAACGCGGCGCGACACCTGTCATCGTTTTGGCAACCGAAACGGCAGAAGCGATGTTCCATACAGGTGATTACAAAGGGGCGCCGCGTCTGGCAGCACTCACTTGGGGAGCCGAAGACCTTGCGGACTCGGTCGGCGCCAATTCCAACCGAAATGCCGATGGCAGTTATAGCTTCACCTATGAAATGGCGCGCAGCCTGACTTTGCTGGGCGCGGCGACGGCAGGTGTTCCTGCTATCGAGACGATTTGTGCGGATTTCAAGGATCTGGATGCGCTGCGCTTGCGCGCCGAAAAGGTGCGACGCGATGGCTATCGCGGCATGCTGGCGATACATCCGGCGCAGGTCGATGTGATCAATGCAGCCTTTACCCCAAGCGCCGAGGAAATTGCCGAAGCACGCGAAATTGTTGCGCTGTTCGCCGCCAATCCAGGCGTCGGTACCATCGGCTGGAAGGGTGGCATGCTAGATCGGCCCTTCCTGTCGCGCGCCCAGCAGTTGCTGGCGCAAGTGGATGAATAGACGCGCCCGGTTTTTAGCACTGGCATAAACCGCCACTTTGTGGTTTCGGCGCAGCGAGAAGGGAGCCCGTTCCATGGCAGGACTTTGGTTCGACGAATTGAGCGTCGGTCAGACATTCGATCACCCGATCCGGCGCACGGTGACCGAGGCGGACAATCTGTTGTTCAGCGCGATGACGCACAATCCAGCGCAGCTTCACCTCGATGAGGAATATATGAAGGGCACCGAATATGGGCAGCGGATCGTCAACAGTTGCTTTACGTTGGGCCTGATGGTCGGGATTTCGGTTGGCGACACCACATTGGGTACAGCCGTCGCCAATTTGGGTTGGGACGAGGTTCGCTTTCCCAAGCCGGTCTTCATAGGCGACACGCTGAATATCAAGACGACGGTCATTGAATTGCGGGAATCTCGCTCGCGGCCTGATGCTGGCATCGTCACATTCCTGCACGAAGCGTTCAACCAGCGGGGCGACATTGTCGCCACCTGCAAACGATCCGGGCTGCAGCGCAAAAAGCCGGAATAATTCCAGATTTCAAATGAGGGTAAAATGACGGGGCAGGATGCAGGCGTAATCATTGTGGGCGGCGGCCATGGCGGAGCGCAAGCGGCCATCGCGTTGCGGCAAAATGGCTATTCCGGGCCCGTGACGATCATCGGGCGTGAGGATGAGCCGCCTTATGAACGACCGCCGCTTTCCAAGGAGTATATGGCGGGCGAGAAGGAGTTTGAGCGCATCTACATCCGACCGCGCGCTTTTTGGGAGGAAAAGCAGGTCGAACTGCTGCTTGGTTGCTCGGTTGAGGCTGTCGATCCTGCGGCGAAATCGGTCACGCTCGATGATGGTTCGACGCGTCCCTACGCATCCTTGATTTGGGCCGCAGGCGGCGATCCGCGGCGATTGCCGCTGCCGGGTGGCGATCTCAAAGGCGTGCATTGCGTGCGCAACCGTGCTGACGCCGACGCCATCATGGCCGAACTGGGTGACGTTGATCAGGTCGTGGTGATCGGTGGCGGCTATATCGGGCTGGAAGCAGCGGCGGTGCTCACCAAGCTGGGCAAAAAGGTAGTGCTCCTTGAAGCCCTTCCGCGTGTACTCGCGCGCGTCGCTGGCCCCGAGCTATCCGCCTTTTACGAAGCCGAGCATCGCGCGCATGGCGTCGATTTGCGCACCAATGTAGCGATTGAAGCCTTGGAAGACGCTAATGGGAAAGTGAGCGGAGTGCGGCTTGCCGATGGCAGCGTCATTCCCGCGCAGATGGTGATTGTCGGTATCGGCATCATCCCTGCCGTCGAACCACTGCTCGCGGCAGGGGCGAAGGGCGGCAATGGTGTTGAAGTCGACGAATTTTGCCGCACCAGCCTGCCCGATATTTACGCGATTGGTGATTGCGCTGCGCACGCGAACGCCTTTGCGGGTGGCGCGACAATCCGGCTGGAATCGGTTCAAAATGCCAATGACCAGGCAACTGTCGCCGCCAAGACGATTTGCGGCGTAGATGCGCAGCCCTACAAGGCGACGCCATGGTTCTGGTCGAACCAATATGACCTGAAATTGCAGACTGTCGGCCTGTCGAGCGGACATGACGCAACCGTGCTTCGCGGTGATCCGGCGACGCGCAGTTTTTCGGTGATTTACCTGAAGGACGGCAAAGTCATCGCGCTCGATTGCGTGAATATGATCAAGGATTATGTCCAAGGCCGAAAGCTGGTTGAAGCCGGCGCCGCCATTCCTGCACAGCAATTGGCCGACGCGACGGTGCCATTGAAAGACCTTGTGACGGCATAATTGATACTAGCACTTTGGCGCAAAGGGCAATTGCACTAAGGCGGCTGCAACGAGTCTAATGAGAAGAGAGACGATATGCGTCAGATAGATCATTTTCTGGTGGGCGGTACGCCTGCGGCATCGCGGTTCAGCGATATCATGGACCCCAATAATGGCGGCGTGCAGGGGCGTGTAGCGCTGGGCGACAAGGCAGTGCTCGACCAGGCGGTTGCGGCTGCGCAGGCGGCACAACCGGCATGGGCGGCGATGAACCCGCAGCGCCGGTCGCGCGTGA
>DASUDM010000299.1:0-2224 GCA_036275575.1 Sphingorhabdus sp.
CGCGCAGCGGCGGCCCGGAACTCGCGCTCGAGCTGGAGCGTGAGGGATATAAGGAATTGGCCGCGTGAGCCTGACCCTTGCTTTTGCCGCAACCGCAAGCAGCGCCAACGCCATTCCGGTGGACTTTCAAGGTCGCTGGTATCCGGCGAAGGTGGATTGCGCGGCTGCGACTGCGGCAGGATCGATCCTGATCCATGACGACAGCATAGTTGATGCAGCAAGCGAACCTGAAACGGCGCAATTCCAATATATTGTCATCGAAGTTCGCAGCCTTTCCAAACGCAAGATCGACGTCCACTCATCCTATATGGAAGTAGGATCCGAGGAGGGGATCAACCCGGTAGGGAGTTACCTGAAACTCGGCAAAAAAGGCCGCTCTTTGTCGATTGAAACCTATGTCGAAGATGACAGGCGGTATCTGCAGCAGCCGCGCGCAAAATATAAGAGGTGCGTATGAGCGCGCTTCCCACCCGCCGCGATGAAGAATGGCGCTATGCGCCTGCCGAGGTGCTGGCCGGGCTGAAGGCCTTGCCCGAGGCGGAGCATATTGTTGTCGAGGCAGGCAAGACTGAAACGCTGTGCAAATATGTTTCGACCGGTGCCGAGGGCAAAATCGATATCCAGCGTTACCATATCGAGATAGCCGAAGGCGCGCGGTGCGAGGCCTTTTTCCTGCTGATGGGCGGCGGCTATAAGCGGCTCGATGTCGATGTAAACTTGGCCGAAGGCGCGCATTTCGAATTGGGCGCTGTCGGCATCGGACGCGGTGAGGAAGTCACCGAAATCGTTACCCGGCTGCGCCATGTCGCGCCGGGCGCAACCTCGAATCAGGTGATGCGCGGCGTGGCGATGGACAAAGCGACGATCACGATGATCGGCCGGATCGACGTAGCAAAAGATGCGCAGCAGACCGATGCCGCACTTGGTGCCAAGGGCCTGTTGCTAGATCGCACCGCGACGATCAACGCAAAGCCCGAACTCGAAATCTATGCCGACGATGTCAAATGCGCGCATGGCTGTGCCATAGGCCAGCTCGACGAGATGGCGCTGTTCTACGCGCAGCAACGCGGCCTGCCGAAGGCGGAGGCCCGAAACCTGCTGATGCAGGCTTTTGTCGCCGAGGCCTTCAATGAAATCGCCGACCCTGACCTGCGCGAGCATATGACCAATGTCGCCGAAATCGCGCTGAAGAGTGCTGCTTGATGGAAATCGTTTCCGATCGCGCATTGGGCCGCTGGGAAAATGAAGGCGGTGGTCTCGCCCGGGAGCTGCGCGACCAGTTTCCCGGCGTGCGAGATTGGCATTATCTCGATACCGCCGCGAGCGCGCAGAAACCGCAGGCGGTGATTGACGCCTGCACGCGGGCGATGGGCGAGGATTATGCTACCGTTCACCGCGGCGTCTATGCGCGCTCGGCCAATATGACGCTGGCCTATGAGGCTGCGCGGCGGCGGGTGGCGGAGTTTATTGGTGGTCGCGAGGATGAAATTGTCTTCGTGCGCGGCGCAACCGAAGCGATCAATCTTGTCGCGCACAGCTTCCCCAAAAAGGGCCGCATCCTGCTCAGCCAGTTGGAGCATCACAGCAACATCGTACCATGGCAGCTTGCCGGATATGAAATCGATGTTTGCCCGCTGACGACAGACGGCCGGATTGATCTCGATGCGGCGGAGTCAATTCTCTCCGATGAGCACGTCCTCGTCGCCTTTGCCCATGTTTCCAATGTGCTGGGTTCGGTGCTTGATGCAAAGCGCGCGGCAGCGTTGGCGCACAAGGTGGGTGCGAAGCTGCTGCTCGATGGTTGTCAGGCGGTGCCGCGTTTGCCGGTCAATGTCGCCGAACTCGACTGCGATTTTTATGTGTTCAGCGGTCACAAACTCTATGGCCCGACGGGTATCGGCGCGCTCTGGGGCCGCAAGGAATTGCTCGATGCCATGCCGCCTTACCAGGGCGGCGGTTCGATGATCGACCGGGTGACATTCGAGAAGACCACTTTTGCCCCTGCACCGACTCGGTTCGAGGCGGGTACGCCGGCCATCGTCGAAGTGATGGGGCTGCGCGCGGCAATCGATTATGTCGACGCCATAGGGCTAGACGCCATTCACGCCCACGAAGCCGAGCTGGTCCGCCAGACGCGGGAGGCGCTGCGCTCGATCAACTCGATCACGCTGTACGGGCCCGAAGATTCGGCAGGCATCGTCTCCTTCAGCATGGAAGGGGTGCA
>DASUDM010000300.1:0-3502 GCA_036275575.1 Sphingorhabdus sp.
CGCTCGCCTGCGAAAAGCTGGGCGCACGTGCCGCTGACGGTTCGGGTATCATCAATATCGCCATCTTCGGTGGCGCAGTCATCCCGCTCATCACAGGCGTGATTGCCGATGCAACCGGCAGCCTTGCCACCGCGCTGATCCTCCCGGCCTTGTGCTATGCGATCATTGCAGGTTTCGGCTTGTTCGCAAGGAAACCGGCGGAAGGATAGCGTCTGCTATTCTTCCGTTCGCGATTTCCGAAGATGTTGGAAATGGTAGACGCTGAGGGGTTCGAACCCACGACCCGCTGATTAAGAGTCAGCTGCTCTACCAACTGAGCTAAGCGTCCCCATTTCAGGTGCGGGGCAGATCCCTTCGCACCGGTTTGGAGGGGCGCCTTTGGCGGGATTCGGGATGAATGTCAAGCCTTGCTGCGACCAAATGTTGGCCTCAGCTGAAGGCCTTTCTTCCCGGATGTCTTTCGATCGACATGATGATGCCGACGCAAATCATCATCGTCAGCATCGAAGATCCGCCATGGCTCACAAAGGGCAGCGGTAGCCCGGCGACCGGCGCGAAACCGACGACCATCAGCAGGTTGATCATGATATAGAAGAATATCGTGCAAGTCAGCCCGCCCGCCACCAGCTGACCATAGCGGTTGGTGCTTTCCATCGCGACTTTCAGGCCCCAGCGCATCAGCATCACATAAAGCGAAATGATGATCAGGCCGCCGATCAGCCCCCATTCCTCGGCCATTGTCGCGAAGATGAAGTCGGTATGGCCTTCGGGCAGGTAATCGAGGTGGCTTTGCGTGCCGTTTCCGAATCCCTTGCCAAAAATCCCGCCTGATCCGATCGCGATTTTGGACTGAGTAATGTGATAACCGGCACCTAGCGGATCCTTCTCCGGATTGAGGAAAATGAGAACGCGATCCTGCTGGTAAGGACGAAGCCCGAAGAAAAAGACCAGCGGGGCAAGGATGGCGACCGCAAGGCCGCCGCCTATGAAATAGATCAACGGCCAGCCGGCTAGGAAGCCGACCACGGCCGCGCAAAAGATATAGGCGAGCGCGGCGTCGAAATCGGGTTGGATGATCACTAGGATACTGGGGACGACCAGCATGATCGCCACCGGCCAGATCGCATCCCAGCCAGTTATCTTTGACGGCGGGAGGCGGTCAAAAAACCAGGCGGTAACGAGTACAACAGTAGGTTTCATCAACTCGGAAGGCTGGAAGGTGATGATGCCGAGGTTGATCCACCGCTGGCTGCCACCGCCTGCAAAGCCGATCAATTCCACGGCCACCAGCATCAGCAACAAGACGATGTAGAGCGGGAAGGTGATTTTCTTCCAGAAATCGAGCGGCAGGCGCGACATGACGACTGCCATCGTCATCAGCACGCAAAAGCGAAGGAAATGGTTGCCGGCCCATGGGCTGAAGCTGCCCCCGGCAGCCGAATAAAGCACCGCGGTTCCGAAGGCCGCAAGGCCAAAAAGCACGAATATGATGCGCCAGGGAAGTGCGGCTATCGGGGCGGGGACGATGCCGTTCACATTTCGCTCCGCTCATCCGCTGGCACGCCCTGACCAGCCTGAAATGCCGCATATTGGCGCGCCATGCGTTCGTCGATACCGCCACCCCAACCGGCCTCTAGTGCTTCGAGCGAGGCCATCGCCTTTTCGCGGTCATACAGGAAGGTCAGCACATCCTTGGCAACCGGCGCTGCCGCACGGGCGCCTCCCATGCCATGTTCGATAACGACGGCAGCCGCATAGCGTGGTTGCGCGACCGGTGCGAAGCAGACGAAAAGGCCATGGTCGCGGAAACGCCGCGCGCCACCTTGCCCCCGCTGGCCGCCCTTGATCGCACGCACCTGCGCGGTGCCAGTCTTGCCACCCATGGTAATGCCCGGGATTTCCAAACGGCTGCGCACGGCGGTACCCGCGCCGTTGACGACAAGGTCCATCCCGTCGCGCACCACCTGCAGGTGCTCGTCGGGGAAAGGCAGATGCGCACCCGGTTTGCGGTTTTTCAAAAGGATTTCGGGTTCGAGCATCCGGCCCGAGGCGATACGCGACGCCATGACAGCGAGCTGGAACGGGCTGGCAATCACATAGCCTTGACCGATCACCGCGTTAAGCGAATCCGACCGGCTCCATTCCTGGTTGTACTTCTTCATCTTCCAGCCGCTGTCGGGAACGGTACCGTAACGCTGCGATTGGAAGGGCAGGGGGAATTCCTGCCCCAAGCCCAATTGGCGGGCAATTGGGGCGATGGCATCATAACCCACCCGGTTTGCCATCGCGTAGAAATAGGTGTTGCAGCTCTTCATGATCGCAGAGCGCATGTCCATCGGGCCATGGCGACCAAGGCATTTGAACACGCGATTGCCGAGCCGATAGCCGCCACCACAGACGACCTTTTCATCGGGATCGATGCCGTGCTTCAGGAAAGCAAGGCCCGCCATCGGCTTCAGCGTCGATCCCGGCGGGTAAAGCCCCTGCAGCGACTTGTTGAGCATCGGGATGCGGTCGTCCGAATTGAGCATCTTCCATTCGAGACGGCCAATGCCTTCGGAAAAGCTGTTGGGGTCGAAGCAGGGCATCGATACCAGCGCGAGGATATCTCCGGTCAGGCAATCGATGACGACGACCGAACCTGATTCAACACCCAATCGGCGGGCCGCATAATTGTGCAGGTCGATATCGATGGTAAGTTGCACAGGCTTTCCTGGCGTGTCCGATCGGCTCGAAAGCTCGCGGACAATCTTGCCACGTGCGGTGACTTCAGTGCGCTTCGCCCCCGGCTTTCCGCGAAGCCGCATTTCGAGTGTTTTCTCAAGGCCTTGCTTACCGACCTTGAATCCGGGTGTGATGAGTAGCGGGTTTTTATCGAGGCGATATTCCTCCGCAGAAACTGTACCGACATAGCCAAGCAAATGCCCCACCGCCGCCCCGCTTGGATAATAGCGCGAAAAGCCCTGCCGTGGGCTTACGCCGGGCAGGTCGGGCAAGCGCACGCTGACGCGGGCGAAGCTTTCATAGTCGAGTCCCGCTGCAACCTGCACCGGCTGGAAGCCTTGCGCTTCCTTCAACTCCTTTTCGATGCGTTCGACATCTTCCTGCTTCAGGTCGAGCAGCTTGGTCAGCGTGCCCAGCGTTTCTTCGCGGTTCTGCAGCCGATCGGGGATGATATCGACGCGAAAGTCGGCGCGGTTGGTGGCGATGGGCTTGCCGATGCGGTCAATAAACCAGCCGCGCCGGGGCGGGATCAACGTCAGGTTGATGCGGTTGCTTTCGGAGGCCAGCTTGTATTTCTCATTCTCGGCCACCGCGATATAGGCCATGCGCGTGGCCACAACGCCGCCCACGACTGCCTGCACGCCACCGATGAACAATGCGCGGCGGGAAAAGGTGAATTCCAGTTGCCCCGATGTCGGCCCGCGTTTCTCGTTCATGTGGCCAGTCGCCAGCCGTCAAGCCGAGCGCAGAGCCTTACTGCGAGCGGATAAAACAGGAT
>DASUDM010000301.1:0-3745 GCA_036275575.1 Sphingorhabdus sp.
CTGGGCGATTGTCGAAGCTGGCGGCTTCCCGGTTCGTATCGACGAAGAGCTTAGCACCATCGCGCACGACCCCTTTGGCGGCACGCTGCATTACGCCTTTTCGGCACATCCCCATCTCGATCCCGACAGCGGCGAGATGCATGCAATTTGTTACAAGGGCGATGTGCAAGATACTATATGGCACGTCGTTGTCGATGCCAGCGGTAAGGTGGTACGCGAGGAACCGGTGCCGGTCAGCAATGGCCCGATGATCCATGACTGCATGATCACCAAAAATTACGTAATCATACTCGATCTGCCCTGCACTTTCTCGATGAAAGCGCTGATTTCGGGCCATCCTTTCCCCTATCGCTGGAATGCCGAACACAAAGCGCGCGTCGGATTGCTGCGCCGGGATGGCAAGGGCAGCGATACGATCTGGTGCGATGTCGAGCCTTGCTATGTGTTCCACCCATGCAACGGTTATGAAACCGGTGACGGCAAGGTCATCCTCGATGTGTGTGCGCACGACCAGATGTTCCGGCCCGATGCGACTGGCCCCGATTCCAATCGCGTCCCGTTCGAACGCTGGACGATCGATCCGGTAGCACACAATGTAGCGCGCCGGGTTATCGATGAGGCGTCGCAAGAATTCCCCCGGCCAAATGAAGACCGGATCGGCAAATCCTATCGCTATGCCTATGCGATGGCCTTGCCTGACGGTTTCGATGCAGCCTCTCCCAACCAATCGAAACTGTTCAAGCACGATCTGGAGGCCGGGGGGAAACAGGTGCACGATTTTGGTGCTGGTCACATACCGGGCGAGTTTGTGTTCGTTCCGCGAAAAGGCGGACAAAGTGAAGATGATGGCTGGTTAATGGGCTATGTGGTCAACGCCGCAGCCGAGACCACCGATTTCGTCATCCTTGATGCCACCGATTTTGAAGGGGCGCCGGTGGCGATCGTGCATATCCCCCACCGAATTCCGCCCGGATTCCATGGCAATTGGGTGCCAGCAAGCTGAGAAATTGGAAATTAGGAGCCGGATGACCCGCCGAAAAATCGTTACGGCTGCTTCCGTCAGGATCTGACCGGGTTGGCGACGACAGCGCCCATCCGACTCCCGCGGCGCATATGGCAGGTGTCCGGCCCAATTTCAAGTTCGGCTTGCACCCAACAAAATAGCCATATTTTTCATGAGTTAGCCAGGGAAACAGGATGTTAACCATCGCTGGCGGCAACAGGTTAACCTTGTGCGTGCACGGTGATCGCTCAACCGGCAGGATATTCGTCATGGGCATTTCGGATACAGTAGACCAGAGTTCGCTCCGTTACGAACAGGCCGCGATGGAAGATCGCTGCGCCCCCCGTATCAAACTGCGCATACCCTCGATGCTGCGACCTTCGGGCAATACCGCCTTTGCGGTGGTCGTTACCGATCTGTCGATCGCGGGTTTTCAATGCGAAGCGCTGACGGGCATGCCGGCAGGCGCGCGTTGCTGGCTGGCTCTACCCGGCCTTTCCCCGATCGAATCGCAGGTTATCTGGAACAATGGCCGCGCGGTCGGCTGTGCCTTCACGAACCTGATGAACCAGGCCGTGATGGATTCGATCATCCGCCGTTTCGTCTTGGCCTGATTGCTGTCAGAACAGCCGGGTTAGCAGGTAGAAGCTCGCCCCGACGGCCGCTGACGCAGGCACGGTCAACACCCAAGCCGTCAGCAGATTGCTTGCAACCCCCCAGCGCACGGCCGACGCCCTGCGCGCCGTTCCCGCGCCGATGACTGCGCCGGTGATGGTGTGCGTGGTCGAAACGGGAATGCCCATCGCCGATGCACTGAACAGCATGATCGAACCGCCCAGCGAGGCGCTGAACCCCTGATGCTGCGATAATTTAGTGATCTTTGTCCCCATGGTTTCGATGATCTTCCATCCGCCACAGGCAGTACCCAGCCCGATAGCGACATAGCAGCTGATCGCGACCCAGTGCGGGACATGGAATTCACCCTGCAGATATCCGGTCGAATACAAAAGCACGGCGATGATACCCATCGTCTTCTGCGCGTCGTTCAACCCGTGGCTGAGCGAATAGGCTGCAGAGGACATGATATGCATCACCTTCATCCCGCCTTCGGCCTTGTTCGCGGTTGCATTGCGAAGCGCCCATGAACTGACCAGCATCACCAGCATTGCCAGTATCATGCCCAAGGTCGGCGACAGGAAGATGAAGATGACGGTCTTGTTCAGACCTGCCCATTGCACCGCGCCAAAGCCGTTCGCCGCGACGCCCGATCCGATCAGGCCGCCCACGAGGGCGTGCGATGATGAGGACGGGATGCCCTTTATCCAGGTCAGGATGTTCCAGAACATCGCCCCGCACAAAGCGCCGAAAACCACGGCTGGCGTGACAAGATCCTTGTCGATCAGGCCTTTTCCGATCGTATCGGCCACCTTGTGCAGCCAAGGGAAGTAAAGAGTAAGGAAATAGGCCGCAAAATTGAAGAATGCCGCGAACATCACCGCGTGGAACGGCTTCAGCAATTTGGTCGAGACAATTGTCGCAATCGAGTTGGCGGCATCGTGCAAGCCGTTCAAAAAGTCGAACAGCAGCGCCAATATGATCAATCCGACAAGCAGCGGAAAGGCGAGTTCCATATGTGCCTCCCGGATCAGGCGTGGTCGATGACGAGACCGTCAATCTGGTTGGCGACATCCTCGAACTTGTCGCAGACCTTTTCGAGGTGGCGATAGATTTCGTTCACGACAACGAATTGCGTCGGATCGGACTTGCCATGTTCCTGATATGCCTTGCGAAGGCCGGTAAAGTTAAGCTTGTCGGCGTCCCCCTCCAGCTTGACGAGGCGGGCAGTGAGTTCATGCAGATGCTTCGCATTGCCCGTGACGTCTCGCAGCAGCGGAAGCGCCTGGTCGATAATCGCCGATGCCTCGACAATGATGTCGGCCATGCCCACCATTTCGGGAGTAAATGTCGTCACGTCATACAGTTCTGCAGCACCTGCGGTTTGCTGCATCTGATCGACAGCATCGTCCATGACCCCGATCAATGCCGTAATCGCGCCGCGATCAAAGGGCGTCAGGAATATCCGGCGGACATCCTGCAAGACTTCGCGGATGATATCGTCGGCCTTATGCTCTTCATCCTCGATCGTCTTGATATGGATGGCGATATCGGGCCCGCCACGCACAAGCTTCGCCAGTGCGTGCGAACTGGCCACGATGGTTTTGCCATGCGCTTCGAATTGCTCGAAAAAATTGCCGGTGCGCGGCAACAGTTTTTGAAACCAAGCGAACATTTTTCCCCCTGAACGCTGAAATATACCGGGGCGCGAATCGCCCTCTTGCATTGTCGTTCTGCTGTAATGCCAATGTCATAAAACTGTAACGTTCAACTGCTCTTGCCAGCGACAAATTTACCACCAGCAAGCCAAGTTGGGCCAAACTCACTTCGAGATTGAGCAAATGCGGCACTCGTCTAGAATGATCACATGGCCGAAACTGCAACGCACCTGTTATCGCTGATCGAAATTCCCATTCTGCTCGTGCAGGGTGACAAGGTCAGTTTCGCCAACGCGGCGGCAAAAGCCCTGTTGGGCAACCACATCGAGCAACAGGATATCCGGATTGCCTTGCGCGATCCCGAGGCACTTGCGCTGATAAAATCGCCAGATGGCGGGCGCGCGAAGATAAGCGGGCTTTCGGTGCGCGGGAGCGTTTGGGAGATGGTGTGCAGCCCACTTGCCGATAA
>DASUDM010000302.1:0-3062 GCA_036275575.1 Sphingorhabdus sp.
CGAGCCGCAGGCCGGTTCGGATTTGGCAGCCTTGCAACTGCGCGCAGACAGCGATGGCGACGATTATGTGCTCAACGGTTCCAAAATCTGGACCACGCACGCGCATGTCGCCAACCATATGTTTTGCCTCGTTCGCACCAACCGAGATGGGCGACCGCAAGAGGGCATAACCTTCCTGCTGCTCGAAATGTCGACGCCGGGGATCACCGTAAAGCCGATCATCTCGATCGCGGGTGACCATGATTTCAATCAGGTGTTCTTCGACAATGTCCGTGTGCCCAAGGCAAACCGGCTGGGTGACGAGGGCAAGGGCTGGACGGTTGCCAAGACGCTCCTCGAATATGAACGCGCGGCGGCTTATGCGGCTGGCTTGATCGAGGCATTGGCCGAAGTGCGTGCTGCGGCCAAGGATGCCGAATTGCTCGAAGACCCGACGATCCGCCGCCGCATTTCCGAACTCGATTCACAGGTGCGCACGATCCATGCGGTCGAGGATATGGTGTTGGCCGCAATCGGCGAAGGCCGCGATCCCGGTCCGGCCTCATCGATGCTCAAGGTGCAGGGGACTGAATGCCAGCAGAAGATTCAGGAACTGGCGGTCGACGTCGCGGGCATTTACGCCGCTCCTTACCAATATGAGGCGCGGCAAGCGGGAAGCAACACTGGTTATGTGGGGCCGGAAAGCGCGCTGACCGCGACGGCACGCTATTTCAATGGTCGCGCTGCCTCGATCTATGGCGGATCAAATGAGATCCAGCGCAACATCATGGCCAAGCTGGTCCTCGGCCTTTAACTGCCGAGATTACCTTCCGACGCTGTAATAGTCGAAGCCAGCCTTGGCGCCTTCTTCGGGGCGGTAGATGTTGCGCAAGTCGACAAGGACGTCGCCTTTCATGACGTCTTTGAGCTTGGCAAGGTCAAGCGCGCGATAGGCATCCCATTCGGTGACGATGGCGACCGCATCGGCACCCTCGGCTGCGGCATAGGCGCTCTCGGTCATTTTGACCTCGGGCATGATCTTGGCAGCTTCTTCCATGCCTTCAGGGTCGTGCGCATAGACTTCGGCGCCTGCATCAATCAACGTCTGGACGATGGCGATCGAGGGCGCATCGCGCATGTCGTCTGTGTTGGGTTTGAAGGTGAGGCCCAACAGCGCGATCTTCTTGCCGCGCGCATCGCCGCCAAGCGCGTTGACGATCTTGCGCCCCATCGCGCGCTTCCTCAGGTCATTGGCCTGTACCACCGCTTCGACGATGCGCACCGGGGTGTCATTGTCCTGCGCGGTCTTCAATAGCGCCAGCGTGTCCTTGGGAAAGCAGCTGCCGCCATAGCCGGGGCCCGCATGCAGGAACTTTGAACCAATGCGGTTGTCGAGCCCGATGCCGCGCGAGACATCCTGCACATTGGCACCCAGTTTCTCACATAGATCAGCCATTTCGTTGATGAAGGTGATCTTGGTCGCAAGGAACGCGTTCGCCGCATATTTGATCAGTTCCGACGAACGGCGGCTGGTGAAGAGGATCGGCGATTCATTGAGGAAGAGCGGGCGATAGACGCCGCGCATCACTTCGCGCGCCCATTCGGCATCGGTGCCGACAACAATGCGGTCAGGCCGCTTGAAATCGCCAATCGCCGCGCCTTCGCGCAGGAACTCCGGGTTCGAGACGACTTCGAACTCCAGATCCGGCCGTACATCACGGATGATACGCTCGACCTCGTCACCCGTTCCCACCGGCACAGTCGATTTGGTTACGACTACCGTCTTAGGATCGATAGCTTCGCCAATCTCTTTCGCGGCTGCATAGACATAGCTCAAATCGGCATGGCCATCGCCGCGGCGTGAGGGCGTTCCCACCGCGATGAACACCGCATCGCAGCCTTTTACTGACCCAGCCAAGTCGGTGGAAAAACTTAGCCGCCCGGCGTCGACATTGGTCTTCACCAAAGCATCCAGCCCCGGCTCATAAATCGGCATCACATTGGCGTTCAGCCGGTCGATCTTGCTCTGGTCCTTGTCAACACAGACCACATCATGCCCGAAATCGGCAAAACAGGCCCCAGACACCAAGCCAACATAGCCCGATCCGATCATCGCGATTTTCATATTGGACTTCCTGTATTTTCAGTCGAGCGGCGCTTTAGTGCCTCTGCCATGAGGCGGCAAGCCTGCACGGCTTAGCTGGCTAATCGCAAACCGATGGCTTTGGGTTCGCCGGCAGGCTGATCCGGCCAGATACCGCGGGTATCATAGACCAGCTTATCGTTCCGCTCTGCAAGCGGGACAGCTTTGAACGCATCATGATCGACCAGCGGGATCAGGATTTCGCAATCAAGCAATGCGCTGTCGATATCGGTGAGCGTCGCGCCGCTGCCGTCAAATTCGCGGGGCAGGGTGGCGGCATAAGGTTCGATCACATGGATACGGCTGCCGAATCTGTGGGCGAGTGCCGCAGCCACTTTCTTTGCAGGGCTTTCGCGGAAATCGTCGATATTCGCCTTGAAGGCGAGCCCGAACAGCCCGACTTTTGCAGCGGGATTGGCCTCGATAAGGGCGGTTGCGCGCGCGATCACATGATCAACCTTGCCGTCATTCACTTCGCGCGCCGTGCGGATTAGTGGGGTGTGATCAGGGGCGCCATGGACGATGAACCAAGGGTCAACCGCTATGCAATGCCCACCGACGCCGGGGCCCGGTTGCAGGATGTTGACGCGCGGATGGCGGTTGGCGAGGCGGATAACCTCCCACACATCGAGCCCCATCTGGTCGGCGACAATCGACAGTTCGTTGGCAAAAGCGATGTTCACATCGCGGAAGGCGTTTTCGACTAGCTTGGTCATCTCCGCCGAGCGTGCATCGGTGGTGACGCATTCGCCACGCACAAAGCGCTTGTAAAAGGACAGTGCCTTGCGCGCGCAACGCGGGGTGATGCCGCCGATCGAACGGTCGTTCGAAATCAGCTCCTCCAGTATCTTTCCGGGAAGCACGCGCTCTGGGCAGTACGCGATGGCGATGTCGGGCGTGTCGCCCGTCACGCCTGGGACCTTCAGGTCGGGGCGCAATT
>DASUDM010000303.1:0-4629 GCA_036275575.1 Sphingorhabdus sp.
GTAATGCTGCATGTGCATCAAAAGGGCGTCGGCGTGTGCGGTATATTCACCTATGAAGTCGCCGAAACCAAGGTGAACCAGGTGATGGACTTCGCGAAGAAACACCAACACCCGCTTCAGTGCACACTCGAAAAGGCGTGAGCGCCTAATTCGGTGTGTGGCCAGTCAAGCTGCCAAAAACAGCCTTGCCATCCTTGATCGTTGCAACCACCCGCAATTTATAGAGATCAGCCGGATCGACGCTTAGCGGATTGCCGTCGAGTAGCACTAGGTCGGCGCGCTTGCCGGTTTCGATGCTGCCCTTCTCCTTATCCTCGCCGATCTGCCAGGCTGCATTGATCGTCACTTGTTGCAGGGCACGGTAAACCGGAATGCGTTCGAGCGGGCCCAATATGTCTCCGGATTGGCTGCGTCGGTTCACCGAAGACCAGACAAGGCGCAACATATCGGGCGGTACCACCGGGGAATCGTTGTGCGCGGTCGGGCGCAGCCCCATCGTCCATGCGCTGGCTTGCGGCGATATGAAATCCGCGCGTTTCGGCCCCAAAGCCACATCGCGGTGCCAATCGCCCCAATAGAACGTGTGATTAGCGAAGAAACTGGGCTGGATATCAAGCTGCTTCATTTCCGCCAGTTGGTCCAGCTGCACCACCTGATTGTGGATAGCGATGGTTCGCTTGCCCGATAGGCCGTTCGCCCGGACACCATCGATCAGCGCCTGCGCCGCCGCATCACCATTCACATGGACAAACACCTGCCAGTTGTTTTTGGCGGCATCCAACAGCTTTTCATTGAAGAGTTTGAGGTCGATGGCCGGATAACCGGCATAGCCTTCCTTCTGGCCATGCGGCGGAATCGGCACGGGATCCTTGAGCCACGCTGTGCGCCCCTGTGGCGACCCATCGAGAGTCAGCTTAATCCCGCCAATCCGCAAATGCCCGGTATAACCTTGGCCGATGCGCGCGCGCACTTCGTCAGGCCAGTTGCGTTCAAACGACACCAAGGCAACGACATCGATGGGGAGCAGGCCTCGTTTTGCGGCTTCGTCCAGCGCACCCCAACCTTCGGGCATGACCCGCCCATCCTGGCCGGTGGTGATGCCATTTGCCGCATAGATTTTTGCGCCCGCGACAATGGGGGCAATGCTCGCTTCAACGCTCGACGGCGTAAGCAGCTTCAACACCGGATATAAGGCCGTCTCTTCAATCACCCCGTTCGGTGTCTTGCCATCTGCTTCGCGCCGGATGACACCGCCCTGCGGATCGGGCGTATCAGGCCCATAACCGACAAGTTTCAGCATCGCCGAATTCATCGATGCGAAATGCCCACTGACATGGATAATCAGTATTGGCATCGTTGCTGAAACCGCATCAAGGTCCGCCCGCGTCGGATGGCGGCGTTCACCCAATTGGGAATCGTCATAGCCATTCCCTATTATTAACGGCACGCCTTCCGGACGTTTGTAGTTGCGCAGCGCTGTTTGCAGTTCGGTAATGTTGGCAACGCCGCCCACGGGTGGCGGTTGCAGTTGCGCCATTGCAGCATTCTGGCCGACATAAGTCATATGCCCATGGGCATCGATAAAACCGGGAAGCATTGTCCGCCCGTTGAGGTCGACCGACTGCGCTTTTCCTTTCGCCGCCTTTTTCACATCGGCGAGCAAACCCGTGGCGGCAATCCGCCCTTCGCGAATGAGCACGGATTCAACCTGCGATGGCTCGTCCCCGGCCATGGTTATGATCGGGCCGCCACTGATGATCAAATCATCGGCGCTTGCCGCCGTTGTCACCAGCAGCGACGAAGCAAGTGCAAGCAGTCTGCAACTGCGCATTTTGGTTTCCCCCTCCCAAGGATTATTTGTTCCTCTATCGTTTGCAAAAACGCGGCTGGCAAGCAATCCTCTGGTCAGAGGAGAATCGTCATGTCTGCAGCCCTTATTATCGGCGCCGGTGACGCAACCGGTGGAGCCATTGCAAAAGCTTTTGCGGCTGAAGGCTACACTGCCTGTGTCAACCGGAGACCGCGCCATGCGGACAAGCTAGAGGAACTGGCGCAATCGATCCGCAATGCCGGGTATCAGGCCCATGCCTACCCAGCCGATGCACGCGACGAAGAGGCGATGATAGCGCTTGTCGAAAGCATCGAACGCGACGTGGGGCCGATCGAAGTCGCTGTCTTCAACATCGGGGCCAATGTGCGCTTCGGGATAACGGAAACCACCGCACAGGTTTATCGCAAGGTCTGGGAGATGGCGACCTTCGCAGGCTTTCTGATGGGGCGCGAGGTGGCTAAGCATATGGTGCAGCGCCAACGTGGCACGATTATCTTTACCGGCGCGACTGCCTCGATCCGCGGCGGTGCAGGTTATTCAGCTTTTTCAGGCGCGAAGGCCGCATTGCGCATGCTGGCCCAATCGATGGCACGTGAGCTGGGGCCGCAGAATATCCATGTTGCGCACAGCATCATCGACGGCGGCATCGACACCGAATTCATCCGCGGCCTGCGCCCCGACTTTGACGATGCAAAGGCCAATGACCTTGTGCTGTCGCCAGAAGCGATTGCAGCGGCCTATGTCATGCTGCACAAACAACAGCGAAGCGCGTGGACGCACGAATTGGACCTGCGCCCTTGGGGGGAAAAATGGTGAGCAAGACTTTCGAATTCCTTTTCGATTTTGGCGGACCCAACAGCTATCTGGCGCACAAGGTGCTGCCAGAACTTTGCCGCGAAACGGGGGCGACCGCGATTTATGTGCCCATCCTGCTGGGCGGATTGTTCAAGATCACCAACAATCAGGCGCCGATGATGCGCTATGCGGAAACCCCGGCCAAGCGGAACTATGAAATGCTGGAGTTCGACCGTTTCGTGAAGGCGCACGCAATTCCCTTCAGGATGAACCCGAATTTCCCGATCAATTCGCTGTATCTGATGCGCGGCGCGGTGGCGGCGCAGCATCTGGGCTGTTTCATGCCCTATGTCGAGGCGATCATGACCGCGATGTGGGAGGATGGTCTGAACACCGGCGATCTCGCTGTGGTGAAAGATGTGCTCGACAAGGCTAGCCTCGACAGCGCCGCGCTATTGGCCAAGGCAGAGGAAGCTGATGTGAAGACCGAGCTAGTTTCCAACACCGAAAAGGCAGCAGCACGCGGTGCTTTTGGCGTTCCCACATTCTTTGTGGGTGACGAAATCTTCTGGGGCAAGGAACGCCTCGGCCAAGTCGCGGCAGCGCTCAACAAAGGATGAGCTTGCGCGCGGCGCGCATCGCGCTAAACCGCTGCGATGGACAAGATAATCATCCGCGGTGGCAACAAGCTCAAGGGCAGGATTCCGATTTCGGGGGCAAAGAACAGCGCTTTGACGCTGCTTCCCTGCGCGCTGCTTACCGATGAGCCGCTGACGCTGCGCAACCTGCCGCGCTTGGCCGATATTGACGGTTTCCAGCATCTGATGAACCAGTTCGGAATTTCGACGACAATTGCCGGGTCGCGCCCCGAAGATTTCGGTCGCGTGATGACGCTGGAGGCAACGCGCATCACCTCGTCCGTCGCGCCCTATGAACTGGTCCGAAAAATGCGTGCCTCGATCCTCGTGCTCGGCCCGATGCTGGCCCGCATGGGTGAAGCAACGGTTTCGCTTCCGGGCGGCTGCGCCATTGGCAACCGTCCGATCGATTTGCACCTGAAGGCACTCGAAGCCTTTGGTGCCGAAATTGAACTGGCATCGGGCTATGTGAAGGCCATTGCGCCCAAAGGCGGCCTGCCCGGCGGCAGTTATACCTTCCCGGTGGTTTCGGTGGGTGCGACCGAAAATGCGCTTATGGCTGCGGTGTTGGCGAAAGGCACCTGCGTCCTCCACAACGCTGCGAGAGAGCCCGAGATTGTCGACCTGTGCAACCTTCTCGTTGCGATGGGCGCGGATATCGACGGCATTGGCAGTTCGGATTTGACCATTCACGGCAAGGATCGCCTGCACGGCGCGACCTATCGCGTCATGAGTGATCGTATCGAAGCCGGTAGCTATGCTTGCGCTGTCGCAACCACCGGTGGTGAGGTTGAACTTGTCGGCGCCAATGAACGCGAGATGCAGGCGACAGTCGATGCGCTGCGAGCTGCCGGAGTCACCGTCGAGGCAACCAAGGATGGTTTGCGCGTTGCGGCCGAAGGCCGGTTGAAGCCGCTCACGATTTCGACGGCACCCTATCCCGGTTTCGCGACCGACATGCAGGCACAATTCATGGCGATGCTGTGCATGGCCGATGGTGCCAGCGTGTTGACCGAAACAATCTTCGAAAACCGCTACATGCATGTCCCAGAACTCAACCGAATGGGCGCCCATATCGAGACCAAAGGTCGAACCGCGATAGTCCACGGCGTACCCAAGCTGACCGGCGCGCCCGTCATGGCAACCGACCTGCGTGCCTCTATGAGCCTGATTATCGCCGGACTCGTTGCCGAGGGGCAGACCGAAGTCAGCCGAATTTATCATCTCGATCGCGGCTATGAGCGGCTCGAAGAGAAATTGAGCTTGGTCGGCGCAGATATCGAACGTGTCGGCGCGGATTAATCCTGATACAGTAAAAAAGCTGTATTGATTTTCCAATAGGTTGCAATTGGAGGCAGTTTCCGG
>DASUDM010000304.1:0-2280 GCA_036275575.1 Sphingorhabdus sp.
GGATTCGATGATTCGGTCTGGTTCAAGCTCAACATTGGTCGCCGCAACAATGCCGATCCGAAATGGCTTTTGCCGCTTCTCTGCCGCCGAGGCGGAGTCACGCGCAATGATATTGGCGCGATCCGAATTGCCGCCGATGAAACTTTTGTTGGCATTTCGGCTGCTGCGGCAAGGCATTTTGCCAAGGCTGTGGCGCAACGCGGGCATGATGAAGACAATGATGTCGAAATCATCGAGACGGAGGGGCCGCCGCGTCAGGCTGCGCGTGAGAACAAGCGCAAGGGCAGGGGAAATGAGGCTGCGCCACGCCATGCGCCACGCCCCTTTCAGGGCCCGCGCGGTGACGGCCCATCAGGCGAAGGCAAACGTCCTTTCCGCAAGGACAAGGCGCCTTCAAAACATGGCGTGAAGCACAAGACCAAGGGCAACCGTCCGCGCTAGGCCGGTTTTTCTGGCAAATCGGTGAAACATCGCGCATGAGGGCGGCTCTCTGACCCATTTGTTACAAGGAGCCGCTGGAGTCCGATGTCCGAAGAATTCTACCGCATGAAGCGCTTGCCGCCCTATGTCATCGCTGAAGTCAATGCGATGCGAGCGGCGGCCCGTGCGGCGGGAGAGGACATTATCGACCTCGGCATGGGCAATCCTGACCTGCCACCGCCGCAGCATGTGATCGACAAGCTCGTCGAAGTTGCACAAAAACCCGACGCACATGGTTATTCGGCGTCGAAGGGTATTCCCGGCCTCCGCCGTGCGCAGGCGAACTATTATGGCCGCCGCTTTGGCGTCGATGTCGATCCCGAAACCGAAGTCGTGGTGACCATGGGGTCGAAGGAGGGGCTGGCCAGCCTCGCCACCGCGATCACCGCGCCCGGCGATGTCGTGCTCGCACCCAATCCGAGCTATCCGATCCATACCTTTGGATTCATTATCGCAGGGGCCACAATCCGGTCGGTACCAACCACGCCGGACGAGAATTATTTCCGCGCGCTCGACCGTGCGATGGCCTTCACCGTGCCGCGCCCGTCGATCCTGGTAGTCAACTATCCGTCGAACCCGACCGCTGAAACAGTCGACCTTGCCTTTTACGAGCGGCTGGTCGCATGGGCGAAGGAAAACAAGGTCTGGATCCTCTCGGACCTTGCCTATTCGGAACTCTATTTCGACGGCAACCCGACGGTTTCGATCCTGCAGGTAAAGGGCGCGAAGGATGTCGCGATCGAATTTACCTCGCTGTCGAAAACCTATTCGATGGCCGGCTGGCGCATCGGCTTTGCCGTGGGCAACAAGCAGCTGATTGCGGCGATGACCCGCGTCAAAAGCTATCTCGATTATGGCGCTTTCACTCCGATTCAGGCGGCGGCTTGCGCCGCGCTCAACGGCCCGCAGGATATCGTCGAGAAGAACCGCGAATTGTATCACAAGCGCCGCGATGTGCTGGTGGAGGCCTTTGGCCGCGCTGGCTGGGATATCCCCGCGCCGCGCGCCTCTATGTTCGCCTGGGCGCCGTTACCGCCCGCGCTTGCGCATTTGGGCAGCCTTGAATTTTCGAAGCAATTGCTGACCGAAGCCAAGGTCGCGGTCGCGCCCGGCGTTGGCTATGGTGAGGATGGTGAAGGCTATGTCCGCATTGCGATGGTCGAAAATGAGCATCGCCTGCGGCAGGCCGCACGCAATATCAAACGCTATCTGCAATCTATGGGCGTGAATACGCCGACGCAGGCAAAGGCGATCTAGGGCAACGTCGCTTCGATACTAGGCTTGAAGGCTGGCTCCACGCGAGCCTTCGACGCCTGTTCATAGGCATAGCCTGCCCGCAACACCCGTTCATCACCCCATGCCGTGCCGACGAAGCTGATACCAAGCGGCAGCCCCTCGATCGTTCCCATCGGCACGGTCAAATGCGGGTAGCCGGCAATGGCAGGCAGCGCACTGGCGCTGGGGCCGGAATATTGGTCGCCATTCACAAGGTCGGTCTTCCAAGCGACACCGGTGGTTGGCGAAACCAAAAGGTCAACCTTGTTCTCACGCAGCAGTCGATCGATACCTTCCGGACCAGCCAAGCGTTTTGATTTGGCGAGTGCTTCCTTGTAGCCGGGATCATCAAGCCCTTTTTTGGATTGTGCGAGATCAAACAATTCCTGTCCGAACCAGCGCAATTCGGCAGCTTCTGCCTTGTTGAAGGCGATTACCGCTTCGAGCGTGCGCGTTTTCACGGAAGGCGGCGTCGTGGCCAGATAGGCGTTCAGGTCGGCCTTAAGCTCGACCATCAATACCTCG
>DASUDM010000305.1:0-3096 GCA_036275575.1 Sphingorhabdus sp.
CTGCAACAGCATGTCGACACGCTGATCGTCATCCCGAACCAGAACCTGTTCTTGGTCGCCAATCCGAACACGACCTTCAAGGAAGCGTTCCTGCTCGCCGACGAAGTCTTGCAACAGGGTGTGCGCGGCATCACCGACCTGATGGTCATGCCCGGACTCATCAACCTAGACTTTGCCGACGTTCGTTCGGTGATGCACGAAATGGGCAAGGCAATGATGGGTACCGGCGAAGCCGAAGGCGATGGCCGCGCTCTCGAAGCCGCTGAAAAAGCGATTGCAAACCCGTTGCTCGACGGAGTGTCGATGCAAGGTGCGCGGGGCGTAATCATCTCGATCACCGGCGGCGAAGATATGCGCCTGATGGAAGTCGACGAAGCAGCGAACCATATTCGCGAACTCGTCGATCCCGATGCCAACATCATCTGGGGTTCGGCGTTCAACGAAAATCTCAACGGCAAGATCCGCGTTTCGGTCGTCGCCACCGGTATCGATCAGGATGCGCAGGCCGCTGCACAGCCGCCGCGTTCTTATGCTTTTGACAGCCGTCCGGCGACCCCGCTCGGCGGATTTGCAACGCCGCCTGCTGCTGCGCAGCCAGAGCCAGAGCCCGAACCAGTTGTCGAAGAGGCGTTGGAGCTATCCGAGCCTGTGACAGAGGAATATGCGCCAGAGCCAGAGGCGGAAGCTGTTTCGGCTTTCAACTATGGTGATGAGCCAGCTTCCGAGGATGAGGGTGTTCTGGATCTTTCCGAACCCGCAGCTGAGGAATCGACGCTCGATCTGGGCGGTAGCGAAGTGGCCGACAGCCCGGCCTATGCCGAACCCGCGCCTTCCGCGCCAGTATATGGTGAAGCGCAGGCTGACCCGGTTCCACCTGCTCCGCGTGTCTCGACTGGTGGAACGTTGTTTGAGCGCATGTCTAACCTCTCGCGCGGCCTGACGCGGGGAAATGACGAGCCTGAAGATGACAATAGTGGCGGGGTCAATATTCCTCGTTTCCTCGATCGGCAGAGCAACAGCTGATTAAATCGCGCCGTTATGGTGCTGCTTGTCGACCATGCAGCACAATCCGGCGCGCTTTGCCGCGTATCGATTGCAATTTCGCAATGCGCATCACATTTGCGGGCCAATGATACAGACAAAACGGGTCTCGCTGTCCTTTGCTCTCGCGCTCGTCTTCTCGGCTCCCATAGCCGCGCAGGATGCCGACGAAAGCGTTTTGGACCAGTTTGAGCAGGCCAAGCCGCAAGTCAGGCCGACCTATGATTCACCAGCTTCTCTGGAGCTGAGAGATGCCGTACGCCGCATGGCGCTACGTCCTACCGATCCAGTTGCATTGACCGATGCGGGACATGCATCGCTCAAGCTGGGCGACGCAGCAGCAGCGCTTAACTTTTTCACCCGGGCAAATAGCATCCAGCCCGGAAATGCCCGTACCATTGCAGGCATGGGTTCGGCCATGGTGCGTACCGAAAACCCTTTTGAAGCGCTGCGCTACTTTGATGATGCCGTGCGCATGGGCGCTGCGGAGCGTTCGATCGCGCTTGATCGTGCGCTGGCTTTTGACCTTCTCGGCAATTTTGCCCGCGCGCATCAGGATTACCAGCTGGCTCAAAGCTATGGACCAAGCGATGACCTGACCCGGCGTTATGCTATGTCGCTTTCTATGGCCGGCAAGGCGAACGAGGCAGACAGTCTGCTTGTGCCATTGCTACAGCGCAACGATCCGGAGGCTTGGCGTGCCCGCTCGATGATGCTCGCAGCGCGGGGCAATCTGAAAGAAGCGGTACAAATTGCCGAGGGCTTCCTCTCGCCCGATGCCGCTCGCAGGATGGAGGTATTCCTCCGCCAGATGCCACGGATGACGGATGCGCAACGCGCCGCTGCGATGCATTTCGGCCATTTCCCGGTCGGCCGCATTGGTGAGGATAGTGCTGAAATCCGTCAGGTTGCTGCCGCCACCGGAGCCACGAAAGTGGCTAGCGCTGCAACCGGTCAAGACAGGTTGATTCCGTCAGGCCAGCCCCTGGGCGCTTCGGCCAAAAAGGCTGCGAGCAAGAAGGAAGAAAAGAAACCCAAAGAGCGCGATCAGCGCGTCGCTCGCAACGATGCGAAACCGGGTTTTTCCACTTCGACGGCCCAGCAGAAGGTTGAGGAGGCGGCAAAAGCCAAATCCGTGGTTCTCGCTTCGGCCCAACTTCCGCCGCCCGACAGGGCCCGCCCGCCAGTGCGCATCATCCTCCCGGGCAGCAGCGCGCCAGTTGTGCCGCCTTCAACCGTGCAAGCGGCCGAACCTACAAGGATTGCACTGAACAGCCCCGTACCGAATGCGCCAACGGCGGCGGCATCGGCGCCCAAAAATGCGCTGGAGCAAGCGGCACAGCGGCAACAGCAGGCGGCATCGTTGACGCCACTGCCTCCCATCTCGACACCTCCCACAAGCGCCCAGCCCGAAACAGCAGCGAAAACAGTGCAACCAGCCATCCTGCCACCAGCCACTGAAGCAAGCTTGGCTGAAAATGTGAAGGTCGAGGCCGATCCTACGCCTATCGGGCCTCCAGTTTCGACCAGCAGTCCGACCCAGCCTGCGCCTACAACATCAGCCGCCTCGGTGAATTTGCCAGCAACACCAACCGCGCCCACTATCCCGCCCGTCCGAACCGCATCGCTTGACCTCGATTCGATCGTCCAGTCGATCGAGATCCCGGAGAGCGAGCAGAAACGCAGCGTCGCTCCGGTTGACCTGAAGGCCATCCAGAAGACGCAGGCAAAAGCCGAAACGACGAAAGCAGCGGCAGCAACGGCGAAGGATCCCAAGACGGGCAAGTCGAAAGTTGAGCCAAAAGCACCGCCGCAACCTGCGCGTATCTGGGTGCAGGTAGCAACCGGTGCAGAGGCCGCGTTGGGCGGCGATTTCCGCCGCTTTGCCAAGAAATCGCCCGAGCTGTTCAAGGGCAAGGAAGGCTGGACCTCGGTCTGGGGCAAATCGAGCCGCCTGTTGGTTGGCCCCTTTGCCAATGCCAATGCTGCCAAGAAATGGGATGCCGATTATCGGAAGGCGGGCGGCAGCAGCTTTGTCTGGAACAGCGAAAACGG
>DASUDM010000306.1:0-5611 GCA_036275575.1 Sphingorhabdus sp.
GCAGCGTTCGTGTGCGCCCTATGGGCGAAATGCTGCCATCGGGCGCGACGAAGCGGTAATAATATGCGCGCCCGGGCTTCAGGCCGCGAAGGATGGCTTTGGCGGTAAAGTCGCGATCCGGCGAAGCGATCGTTTCGGTCCCCGTGACGATTTTCCGGAAGGTGAAGGTTTCGCTGATCTCTGCCTTCAATTTGGTGTCGGTGAGGTCGGACACAAAACGCGTCCAAAGCAGAACGGAATTCTGCGAGGGCTCTCCGCTCGCCACGCCATGGCTGAAGCCTTTGGTGAGCGCCGCCTGCATTGCCGCCATCACACCGCCCGGAAGGCTGAGCGCCCCCAGCCCGAAGGCGCCAGTTTTGAGCAAAAGGCGGCGATCCATCGGAGCAATCATTCGGTTATCCCAACATACCAAGGAAGAGCAGAATCGAGGCGAACAATGTCAGCACCATCCATATGAAGAATGACAGGATGATTAAACGGATCAGCGCCCCTGGTCGTGTGAGCGAATAGGCGTGGCGCAGCTGTTTATAGAGGTGCAGCGGCGGGATCAGAACGAACGCAAGTCCTAATATGTTGTCGGACACACCAAGTTTGCTCAGAATCGCCAGAACAAGAAACAGCAGGCACATGAAGGAAATCGAATAGGTGGTGAACACGGCGTGGTCGTAAAATGGGTGTCCGCGTACGCCTAATGTCGCCAGCCAAACAAAAGGTAATGATAGCGGGATTAGCAACCAGGCGAATTTATATCCGTTGGATTGCAGCTTGTAAAAAGCGAGGCTGGGGTTTGCGACCATCTTTTCGCCGCCCTTTCGAACGGCATTGTCCAGCCAGTCTATCCCTGTGACCGATCCTTCGATTACCGAAACCTTCGCGCCGGATGGGGTGCTGCTGCGAATGTTATTGTCGGGATAAAGTGGCTTGCCGGTTTGGGCAAAGGCAATGCCATTTCGATCAGACTTCAAATCGTTCAACTTTGCCTGCAACCCCAATTTTGCCGCTTGTGGAACATTGGCGTCGGCCAGCTTTGCTTCGGTTTCGCGAATTTCTTTATCGAGCTTCGCTGCTTCGGCATTGAAATCGCGCTGCACGGCCTCCGGTACGCCGCCTCCATCGCTTGAGAACGGTCCGCCAGTAAAGCTGAACACGGCGAACATCAGAAAGATCGAAAACAGGAACAGCGCCATCGGCGAAACGAATTTTGCACGCTCCCCATGGACATAGCGGCGAGTCAGCTCACCCGGTTTGAAAAGCAACATCGGAAGTGTGCGCCACATCTTGCCATCGAAATGCAGCACCGAATGCAGGATATCGTGCCAGATCTCAGAAAAGGTGCGGTGGACATGCGCCTTTTGCCCGCAAGCGGCACAAAACGGCCCGCTCAGATTTGCACCGCAATTCAGGCAGTTTGTTGCGGCTACTGCATGGGCGCTGCCGTGCGCTGGCTCCACCGCTGCACCCAGCAAAGCTCCTTCGATCGCCGTTCCGGCCGCGTCCAATTCCCCCGACATGGTTGCGGTTTATCATCTGAATCCTGAGCTGCAAAGAAACTCCTATCCCGCAACAATTTAGGTGACCAGGCGATTTAAATGATATAACATTACAATATCGTCAAATGAGAGGAGAGACGATATGGGAGAAGTGATCCATTTCCGCCACCGCGTGCGATACCAACCCAGCGACACGCCATTTTCACAAATCAATATCACACCTTTGATCGACGTGATGCTTGTGCTTCTCGTCATGCTGATACTTGCTGTTCCAGCCGTTCTGCACCAAACCAGTGTCGATCTGCCGCAGAGGGGCCCAACAATAGACGCAAAGCCGCCCGTCGTGCAGAACTTGATCGTCACGTCCGATGGGATCGCGCATTGGAACGGACAGGCGGTCGACGATGCTGCCTTAAAAGACCGGTTGCACGATTTGGCTGCCAACGGAGACGCGCTTCGTATCGAAACCGATGGCTATGCCCGCTATGAAAGGTTCAACCAGTTGATCGCGATGGTCAGGGAAGCTGGTGTCAAAGATCTCGGTTTTGTCGGCAACAGCCGCTACAAGCAGTGGAGCAAGCCAGCCACCACCTGAACTCGTTCGGCAAGCCGCAAAGACGTGGCATTGCGGCTTGCCTTTTCTTTTTTCTTCGGCACTTTGTCCTCAAGGACAAGAGGGGAAGTCGCCATGCCAAGTTTGACTGCGCGTTTGATTGCGTCGCTGTTCCGGATGACCGGATCGTTGCGCAAACGCTATTCGGATGGGCCTGATTTCCTCAAGAATATCGAACAGAGCAGGGCCGAGCAGCAATTCCCGAGCACAAAGCTACGCAAGCGCGTCGATATCCGGGAAAGCAGTTTTGAAGGACGCAAAGTCTTTCGCTTTGCGCCTAAGGACGGCACGGTCAAAGGGCAGATGCTCTATTGGCACGGCGGCGGCTATGTCTATCCGGCGGTCGACATCCATTGGCAGTTCCTGGCGCATATGGCGGAGAAGCATGGCATCGTGACAACAGCGCCGTTGTATCCGCTTGCCCCTGAAGCTTCAGCGGAAGAGGCGGTGGATTGGGCGATGGAATTCTACCGCGCGTTTACGCCAGACAGGGCAGGTCCATTCATCATGGGAGGTGATTCAGCCGGAGGCGGATTGTGCGCTGCGGTTGTGCAGCAGGCGCGGGATGAAGGTCGGATGCTCCCCAAAGCGCTGATCCTCGTTTGTCCATGGCTCGACATTTCGGTTTCTCATCCGGATCAGCCCACCATCGAACCCCGCGACTGCGTGCTTACCATCAATGGGGCAAGGGCCGCAGGACGGCTATATGCACGCGACCTGCCGATTGATAACCCCAAGGTCAGCCCGCTGTTCGGGAATTGGGAAGGGCTTCCGCCCATTTTGTCCTTTGGTGGCGGAGATGACATCTTGCTTCCCGATGCGCGGCGGTTGAAGGAAAAGCTGCCTGGAATCGACTATGTCGAGGAAGCGGGCATGATGCATGATTGGCCGATCTTCTTCCTGCGCGAAAGCAGGGCGGCACAATCGAAGATGGCGCAATTCATCGGTGCGCATTATCGTGGATGACGGCTGCTTTCAGCATCGGCTTGATGCTTGACCTGTACATGCATTGCCGCTAAGGGCGCGCCTTCCTTGGGATGGACTGCGATTCCCGCACTGTGCCAAGGGAAATCTACATAGGCTGAACACCATGTATCAGGCCGGGCGGAACCAAGGCTGAGCCTCCGCCGCATATACGGCTTGTGTACATGGAGTAACCGCTTGTCTTTTTAAGGTGAAGATATGCCGACTATTAACCAGCTGGTCCGCAAGGGCCGCGTTCCGCAGAAGGCCAAGTCAAAGGTCCCTGCTATGGATCAGAACCCGCAAAAGCGCGGTGTCTGCACCCGTGTTTATACCACGACTCCGAAAAAGCCGAACTCGGCGCTTCGCAAGGTTGCCAAGATCCGTCTGACCAACCAGCGCGAAGTCATTTCCTACATCCCGGGCGAAGGCCACAACCTGCAGGAGCACAGCGTTGTGCTCATCCGCGGTGGCCGTGTTCGCGACCTTCCCGGTGTCCGTTACCACGTCCTGCGCGGCGTGCTCGACACCCAGGGCGTCAAGGATCGCAAGCAGTCGCGTTCGAAGTACGGCGCGAAGCGTCCTAAGTAAGATCGGGAGAACAGAGAAATGTCACGTCGTCGTCGTCCCGAAAAGCGCGTTATCCTTCCCGATCCCAAGTTCGGTGATATCGTTCTTTCGAAATTCATGAACAACCTGATGCTTGACGGCAAAAAGTCCGTCGCTGAGCGTATCGTTTATGGCGCACTCGAAACCGTCGAGAGCCGTGCGAAGAAGGACCCTGTCCAGCTCTTCCATGATGCGCTGAACAATGTGAAGCCGGGCATCGAAGTTCGCAGCCGCCGCGTTGGTGGTGCAACCTACCAGGTTCCCTGCGAAGTCCGCCCCGAGCGTGCGCAGGCTCTCGCCATCCGTTGGCTGATTTCGGCTGCGCGCAATCGCAGCGAAACCACCATGGCAGCTCGTTTGTCGGGCGAATTGCTCGATGCTGCCAACAACCGTGGCAACGCCGTTAAGAAGCGCGAAGATACGCACCGCATGGCGGAAGCGAACCGCGCCTTCGCACACTATCGCTGGTAATCGGCTTCGGCCAAGCAACGATAGCGTCATAAAGCGAATATAGGGGGCCGGTTCCTGACCGGCCCCCGCAACTATAGGGTCATACGGGCCCTCTCACTGGAGTGAAGACCATGGCACGCAGCCATCCGTTGGATAAATATCGCAATTTCGGCATCATGGCGCACATCGATGCCGGCAAGACCACGACTACCGAGCGTATCCTTTACTACACCGGCAAGTCCTACAAGATCGGCGAAGTCCATGACGGCGCCGCGACCATGGACTGGAGGGAGCAGGAGCAGGAGCGTGGGATTACCATCACCTCGGCGGCAACCACCTGCTTGTGGAAGGCTGAAGAGGGCAAGGGCCCCGAGCATCGCCTGAACATCATCGACACCCCGGGTCACGTTGACTTCACCATCGAAGTCGAGCGTTCGCTGCGCGTGCTTGACGGTGCGGTTGCTGCGTTTGACGGCGTTGCCGGCGTTGAGCCGCAGTCGGAAACCGTTTGGCGCCAGGCTGACAAGTACGGCGTTCCTCGCATGTGCTTCATCAACAAGCTCGACCGTACCGGTGCGAACTTCTATTATTGCGTGCAGACGATCATCGATCGCCTCGGCGCGAAGCCGGCGGTGCTTTATCTCCCCATCGGCGCAGAAGGCGATTTCAAGGGCCTTGTTGACCTTGTGCACAACCGCGGCATCATCTGGAAGGATGAAAGCCTCGGCGCCGAGTTCGAATATGTCGACATCCCGGCTGACCTTGCCGACAAGGCTGCCGAATATCGTGAAAAGCTGATCGAACTTGCTGTCGAGCAAGACGATGACGCGATGGAAGCCTATCTTGAAGGCAATGAACCCGACGTCGCAACACTGAAGGCGCTGATCCGCAAGGGCACGCTGAACCAGTCGTTCGTGCCCGTCCTGTGCGGTTCGGCGTTCAAGAACAAGGGCGTGCAGCCGCTGCTCGACGCCGTTGTCGATTACCTGCCTTCGCCGCTCGACATTCCCGATGTCCAGGGTATCAACCCCGATACCGACGAGCCCGACAGCCGCAAGACTGCCGACGATGCACCGTTCGCGGCGCTGGCCTTCAAGATCATGAACGACCCGTTGGTCGGTTCGCTCACCTTCGCCCGCATCTATTCGGGTACGCTCACCAAGGGCAGCTACCTGAACTCGGTCAAGGGCAAGAAGGAAAAGGTTGGCCGCATGCTGCTGATGCATGCCAACAGCCGTGAAGACATCGATGAAGCCTATGCTGGCGACATCGTGGCGCTCGCTGGCCTCAAGGAAACCACCACCGGTGACACGCTGTGCGCAGAACGCCAGCCGATCATCCTTGAGCGTATGGAATTCCCTGAGCCGGTTATCGAGCTTTCGGTTGAGCCCAAGACCAAGGCTGACCAGGAAAAGATGGGCGTCGCGCTGCATCGCCTGTCGGCTGAAGACCCCTCGTTCCGCGTCTCGACCGACCATGAATCGGG
>DASUDM010000307.1:0-2078 GCA_036275575.1 Sphingorhabdus sp.
TTTGCCTGAGCAGCAATGCCGATTGCGCCCGCCGCAGCAAGCGTCTCGCGTCGCGTTAATTTCATTCCCGCCCCCGTAGTTAGAATATGCCCCTGAAGAAATCGCAGTTATTGGGGTCTCCGCTTTTCAGGCCCCGCTGCAAAGCCGCCATCCGTTGTTCGGACGTGCCATGTGTGAACATGCTTTCCACCGGAGCTCGCCCTGCATCGCGCATCAGCTTGTCATCACCGATGGCGTGCGCGGCTTTCATGCCTTCTTCAATATCGCCAGGTTCGATGCGATTGGCATTTCGGCCAGCCCAGACACCGGCATAGCAATCTGCCTGCAACTCCATGCGGACCTGGAGCGCATTGCCTTCTTCCTGGCTTACACGGGATTGGGCACGACGAACTTGTTCGGCAACCCCCGTCAGGTTCTGGATATGGTGGCCCACTTCATGTGCGACCACATAGGCGTTTGCAAAATCGCCGCCGCCGCTCATCTGCTGCAGCTGGTCAAAGAAACTGGTGTCGAGATAGACGCCATTGTCGGCAGGGCAATAAAAGGGGCCCATTGCGGCTTGCGCAGCGCCGCATCCTGATTGGCCGCCACCTTGGTAGAATTCGATATTGGCGGGCTGATACCGTTGGCCGGCCTCGGCAAAAATCGCCCCCCATGTGTCTTCGGTCGATTTCATCACCCGGCACGCAAATAGTTCTGCTTCGGTATCGCAAGCGACATTGCCGCCACCGGCCTGGCGCGTCGCGTCGCCGGGTGCTACCCCGCTGCCGCCAAGGTTCAGCGAGCCGCTGGAAAAGAGGAAAAAACCGATCGCAGCGATTATCAGCAAAGTGCCGCAACCCATTTTCCGGCCCAGCAACATGGGCAACAGGCTGAAAAGCAGCGATCCAAGGCCTCCACCACCGCCCATATTCAAGCCACCGCCGCCTGCGCCCTGGTCATTTGCATTGGTCGTAGGATCAAGATCGTCGAGACGCATGGCGATTCTCCTCTTCCGCGTTCAATCAAGCATTGCGGTTTTGCCACAAAAGCGCAAGGAAGAAGGCCGATTTACAAGCTGCTACGCAAAGGAATTCTCCCATGTTTCTCAAAGGCAAAACCGCTCTGATTACCGGATCCACCTCGGGCATCGGCCTCGGCTATGCACGGGCGCTGGCTGCCGAAGGGGCCAACGTCATGATCAACGGTTTTGGCGATGCGGCCGAGATTAACGGTTATGTCGAGGAATTGATCCGCACCAGCAATGCAGGGGCTTTGCATTCGCCTGCCGACATGTCGAAGCCCGATGATATCCGGGCGATGGTTGCCGATTGTACCGCGAAATTGGGAGCACCCGATATCCTGATCAACAATGCCGGTATCCAACATGTCTCGCCGGTCGATTCCTTCCCCGAAGACAAATGGGATGCGATTATCGCCATCATCCTGTCGTCTGCGTTTCACACGACCAAGGCGGTGGTACCAGCGATGAAGGAAAAAGGCTGGGGCCGGATCATAAACACCGGATCGATGCACAGCCTTGTCGCATCGCCCTTCAAGAGCGCATATAATGCTGCGAAGCATGGCATTGCCGGTTTCACCAAGACCATCGCACTGGAAGTTGCGCGCGACGGGATCACGGTGAACTGCATTTGCCCCGGTTATGTCTGGACACCGCTGGTCGAAAACCAGATTCCCGATACGATGAAAGCCCGCGGCCTGACGCGTGATCAAGTGATCAACGATGTGCTGCTCGCCGGCCAGCCGCAAAAGCAGTTCGTGCAGGTCGACCAGCTTGCTTCGCTGGCCGTGTATCTGTGCACCGATTCCGCCAGCGCGATCACCGGGGCCAACTTGTCGATGGACGGCGGCTGGACGGCGCAATAAGCTGGCATCAAATCAGGGAGAGAGAATATGCGAACGAAACTGCTGATGGCTGCCGCCTTGCTTGCGACTGCATCCCATGCACATGCAGCGAACCCGCTGCGTGACGCAATTGCAAAGGACATGCCGTCGCTGATCGAAATCTATCGCGATTTGCACGCCAACCCCGAATTGAGCTTTGAAGAAGTAAAGACCGCAGCAAAGCTGGCTGCCGA
>DASUDM010000308.1:0-2069 GCA_036275575.1 Sphingorhabdus sp.
ATTTCCCGCTTTCGAGCGTGAAGACATGGGTGCAGCCCGAATCGAACCATACGTCGAGGATGTCGAACACCTGTTCATAGTCTTCGGCCTTATAGTCCGAACCCAGATATTCCTGCGCACGTGCGGCTTCCCAGGCATCGACGCCCTCGGCCTTGATCGCCTCGACGATCCGCGCGTTGACGGCTGGGTCGTTCAGATACTGGCCGGTCTTGCGATCAACAAACAGCGTGATCGGCACGCCCCATGCGCGCTGGCGGCTCAGCACCCAATCGGGGCGGCCTTCGACCATCGAACCGATGCGGTTGCGGCCCTTTTCGGGGACGAAGCGGGTGTCGGCAATGGCTTGCATCGCCTTTTGGCGCAGCGTGCTGTCGCCGCGATCCATCGGCACAAACCATTGCGGGGTGCAGCGATAGATGACTTTGGCTTTCGACCGCCAGCTGTGCGGATAGCTGTGCTGGTAATCTGCACTCGCGGCGAGCAGGCCGCCGGCTTCGCGCAAATCCGAACAGATCGGCCCGTCGGGCGCGTTGAACTTGGGGTTGATGACGCTGCCTTGCCCGCCAAGCCAGCCCCAGTCGGCGCGATATTTGCCATCGCCTTCGACTGCGAATTGCGGCTCGATACCGTGCGCCTTGCACAGGTCAAAGTCATCCTCGCCATGGTCGGGTGCCATATGGACAAGGCCGGTGCCGCTATCGGTGGTGACGAAATCGCCGGGCAGGAAGGGACGGGGCTTGGCAAAGAAGCCGCCCAGATGGTGCATCGGGTGGCGGGCGATGGTTCCGGCTAGGTCGGAGCCTTTGAGCGTGCGCAATACCTTGAGAACACATTCCGTTTCGCTTCCGCCAAGCCTATGCTTGAAGGATTCGAATAGCTGTTCTGCAACAACGAACCTCAACGCCTTAACTACGCTAAGGGCAGGAAGTTTGGCGAGGTGTCCCAGCGGATCTACGTTTTCGCCAACCGGTCGATTCCAGCCTGTCAATTCGATGAGCACGTATTCAACATCGGCCCCATAAGCGATCGCCTGATTGACCGGGATCGTCCAGGGCGTCGTCGTCCAGACCACCGCATGCGCGCCAACCAGTTCGGGGATGGGGCTTTCGGTGATTTCAAACGCCACATCGATCTGCGTCGAGGTGATATCCTCATATTCGACCTCGGCCTCGGCCAGCGCGGTCTTTTCGACCGGCGACCACATCACCGGCTTTGCGCCGCGATATAATTGACCCGATTCCGCGAATTTCAGCAGCTCGGAAACAATCGTCGCCTCGCTGTCGAAATCCATCGTCAGATAGGGCTTGTCCCAATTGCCGAGCACGCCGAGCCGCTTCACCTGTTCGCGCTGCACATTCACCCAATGCTGGGCATAGGCGCGGCATTCGGCGCGGAATTCCTTGACCGGAACTTCGTCCTTGTTGAGCTTTTTCTTGCGATATTGCTCCTCGACCTTCCACTCGATCGGCAGGCCGTGGCAATCCCAGCCGGGCACATAAGGCGCATCCTTGCCCAGCAGGGTCTGCGTGCGGCACACCATGTCTTTAAGGATATGGTTGAGCGCATGGCCGATATGCATGTCGCCATTGGCATAAGGCGGGCCATCGTGGAGGATGAACTTTTCACGGCCCGCGCGGGCTTCGCGCAGCTTGTGATACAGATCCTGCTCTTCCCAACGCGCAAGGATGCCCGGTTCCTTCTGCGGCAGGCCAGCCTT
Source organism: Sphingorhabdus sp. (assembly GCA_036275575.1). GTDB lineage: Bacteria > Pseudomonadota > Alphaproteobacteria > Sphingomonadales > Sphingomonadaceae > Sphingorhabdus_B. The sequence goes on from DASUDM010000308.1 coordinate 1,718, forward strand.
CATCGGGAACTCGGTCTTCGGCAGGAAGACGGTGTCTTTATAGTCTTGCTTTTCGGTCATATCGACAGCGCCCTTAGCGCAACATTTCCGTTCTCGTCACCCTGAACTTGTTTCAGGGTCCATTTCTCCTCAAAAGCCATTGCTTGCGGCGGAAAGATGGATGCTGAAATAAGTTCAGCATGACGGGGTCTCGAGCGCTAGCGGGCAGTTTCACCGCCGCAATGCGGGCCCCAGCGCCTCGATCCTTTCCACCCAGACATAGCCGTTAAAGCTGCTGGCAATTGAGCCATATTGGCGGACGTCGGTGAGGCCTTTGATTTCGCCATCCGTCACATCCTGGGCGATGATGACC
>DASUDM010000309.1:0-4119 GCA_036275575.1 Sphingorhabdus sp.
AGGATCGCCGCTTCTATTACCATCCCGGCATTGATCCCTATGGCCTGGGCCGCGCGGTGTTTGTCAGCCTGACAGATGGCGGCGGGCTGCGCGCAACCTCGACCATCACCCAGCAATTGGCGCGCAACGTCTATCTGAACAACAATCGGGATATCGGCCGCAAGCTGCGCGAAATGATCCTCGCCATGGCGATGGAGACCAAGTTCAGCAAGGAACAGATTCTCGAGCTTTACCTTAACAAGGTCTATTTCGGCGGCGGCGCTTATGGTGTCGATGCCGCGAGTCGCCGTTTCTTCGATCATGGCGCAGAAGATATCACGCTGGCCGAGGCCACGATCATCGCGGGCCTCGTAAAGGCTCCTTCGCGCTATTCGCCTACCGCTGACGCCAAAGCCGCGATTGGCCGTGCGGGCGTGGTGCTGGAAGTGATGCAGGATGCCGGGATGATCACGCCCGAAGAGGCGGCATCGGTCGAGCCGGCCAAGGTCCAGCTGGCTCCCGAGCCGAAGCAGGATAGCGTACGCTATTTCACCGATTGGGCATTGCCGCAGCTCGACAATCTGATCGATGAAACCGAAAAGCCGATCGACGTCTGGACAACACTTGACCTCGGGATGCAGCGCGCGGCAACCGATGCGATCCGCAATGGTGTCCCGCGCGGAGCACAGGGCGCGCTGGTATCCATCGATCGCGATGGTGCGGTGCGCGCGATGGTGGGTGGCACCGATTATGCGACAAGCAACTATAATCGCGCTGTCACCGCGCTTCGCCAGCCGGGTTCGGCGTGGAAGGTTTTCGTCTACCTTGCAGCGCTGGAAGGCGGCTATCGGCCCGAGGACAAGGTCGTCGACGAGGCTGTGACAATCGGCGGCTGGTCGCCGCGTAACAGCAGCGGCACCTATTCGGGTGAAATCACCCTGCGCACGGCCTTTGCCTATTCGAAGAATACTGTTGCGGCCAAATTGGGTGAGGAAATCGGCACCAGCAGCATTGCCAGCATGGCGCGTCGTTTCGGCATCACCACGCCCATCTCGACGACACCGGCGATGGTTTTGGGTTCCTCCGAAACCCGGGTCATCGACATGACGCGTGCGTTCGCCTCGATCGCAGCGCGCGGCAAAAGCGTGACCCCCTATGCCATCAGCAAGGTCACCACCATCGACGGCCAGGTCATCTACCAGCACAAGGCGCCCCGCCAGATTCAGCTGGTTGAGGATTATGTCGCCGGTGCGATGACCGACCTGATGCAAAGCGCGGTTGCCACCGGTACCGGCCGCGCCGCTTCGATTGGTCGCCCTGTAGCCGGCAAAACGGGCACCACCAGCAGCAACAAGGATGGATGGTTCCTCGGCTTTTCCTCGGGCCTGACGACAGGCGTCTGGATGGGCCGCGACGATGCACGGGCGGTGGGCAATTTGCAGGGCGGCACGGCCCCTGCCACAGCCTGGGCCAATTTCATGCGCGTTGCCGTTGCGCGTCGCCCGGTCGAGAATTTCGATACCGATGTTACATTCCCCGAGCGCCTCGAGGATGAGGAAATGATGCTGGGCGAGGATGGCGAGGAAATATTGGTCGATGAGAACGGCATGCCGATCGAAGGGCCACCGGGAGACGCTGGGGGGATTCCGCAGGAAATGATGGAGCCCGAACCGCTCGACGAAGCATGGATTGACGAAGCCTTGGGGCGCAGCGGGCGCGACGGCGAGAATCGCGACCAACCGCCACCGCGCAACACTGGCCCCAAGACGGTTACCGCCCCGCAATAGCCTTAAATATGGCGCTGGCGGCCCGCTTGGACCGTTGGATTGCGCGGGTTGGCGAGAATTTTCCGCCATATGGGCCCATGCGGGTTGATATTCGCGCAAAAGCGGCGCATATAAATCAGACTAATCCAATCCGATTATGTGGAATCAGTCTGGAGCGCGTGAATGCGGCTTTCGAACATGGCCGACTATGCTGTTGTTGTAATGGGTGCCGCAGCGCGCCATTGCGGGGGCGCGCGCACCTCTGCGACCGAACTGGCTAGCGAAACCGGCATCGCGCTGCCTACCGTGCAAAAACTGGTAAGCATCCTCGGCAAGGCCGGCCTGCTGCGTTCGGCACGCGGCCTTGGCGGGGGCATCCAGCTCGCACGCCCGGCTGCGGCGATTACTCTCGCCGACATTATCGAGGCGGTCGAAGGCCCGATCGCGATGACCAACTGCACCAATGCTGCAAGTTGCAACTGCGCGATTGAGCCGGACTGCAGCGTCAAGCCGCATTGGGCAGTGGTCAATCAGGCGGTGCGCGGCGCGCTGGCTGACGTAAAACTGACGAGCCTGGTGCAAGCATGACCGACGAAATCGAGATCAAGGATCGCGCGGCGCGCGAGGCTGCGGAAAAAGTTGCCGATTATGAGCATGGCTGGTCGTCGGACATCGAAACCGAATTTGCCGAAAAAGGCCTGAACGAAGACACCGTTCGCTTTATTTCAGCGAAGAAGAACGAGCCCGAATGGATGCTCGAATGGCGGTTGAAGGCGTTCCGCATGTGGCAGGAAATGACGCCGCCTGATTGGGCGAAGCTCAATATCCCGCCGATCGACTATCAGGACGCCTATTATTACGCCGCACCCAAGGCGAAGAAAAAGCTTGAAAGCCTGGATGAGGTCGATCCCGAAATCCTGAAGGTTTACGAAAAGCTCGGCATTCCCATCGAGGAGCAGAAGGTGCTCGCCGGTGTCGAAGGCGCACGCAAGGTCGCGGTCGATGCGGTGTTTGACAGCGTCAGCGTGGCGACAACTTTCCGCGCCGAACTCGAACGCGCGGGCGTGATTTTCCGCAGCATCAGCGAGGCGATCAAGGAATATCCCGATCTCGTCCGCAAATGGCTCGGCAAGGTTGTGCCGATGCACGACAATTATTTCGCGACATTGAACTGCGCGGTCTTCTCGGACGGCACCTTTGTCTACATCCCCGAAGGTGTGCGCTGCCCGATGGAGCTTTCGACCTATTTCCGCATCAACGCAGAAAATACCGGGCAGTTCGAACGCACTTTGATCGTTGCCGACAAGGGCAGCTATGTCAGCTATCTCGAAGGCTGCACCGCGCCGATGCGTGATGAAAACCAGCTCCATGCCGCGGTGGTCGAACTGGTCGCGCTCGACGATGCCGAGATCAAGTACAGCACCGTGCAGAACTGGTATCCCGGCGATGCTGAGGGCAAGGGCGGAATCTACAATTTCGTCACCAAGCGCGCCTTGTGCCAGGGCAAGAACAGCAAGGTCAGCTGGACACAGGTGGAAACCGGCAGCGCGGTGACCTGGAAATACCCTAGCTGCGTCTTGAACGGCGAAAACAGCGTCGGCGAATTTTATTCGGTCGCGGTGACCAACAATTACCAGCAGGCCGATACCGGCACCAAGATGATCCACAATGGCAAAGGCAGCCGCTCGACGATCATTTCCAAGGGTATCAGCGCGGGGACGAGCAACAACACCTATCGCGGGCTGGTGCGCGTGGCACCCAATGCCGAAGGCGTGCGCAATTTCACCCAGTGCGACAGTCTGCTCTTGGGCAGCGACTGCGGCGCACACACCGTGCCCTATATCGAAGTCCGCAACCCCAGTGCGCAGATCGAGCATGAGGCGACCACCAGCAAGATTTCCGACGACCAACTCTTCTACGCGATGCAACGCGGGCTGGGGCAGGAGGAAGCCGTCGCCCTGATTGTCAATGGCTTCGCCAAGGAAGTGTTGCAGCAACTGCCGATGGAATTTGCGGTCGAGGCGCAGAAGCTGCTGGGGATCAGTTTGGAAGGGTCAGTTGGATGAAACAGCTGACACTCAACGATTATGCAAAGCAAAACCAAGCCCCTCCCCTTCAGGGGAGGGGTAGGGGGTGGGGCCTCTCAGCCGAGCGCCTCGCCGAGTTACATAAACGCGCTGCAGCAATGCGCCGAAACCCCACTGAACCGGAAAAGCGCCTGTGGCGCTATTTGTCGAATAGCCAGGTGGAAGGGTTCAAATTCCGACGTCAGGAAGTTGTCGGCTACTACATCGCTGACTTTGCCTGCCCGTCGGCGAATCTGATTGTTGAAGTTGATGGCGATACACATGACGAAGCCAAAGACCGCATTAGA
>DASUDM010000310.1:0-2880 GCA_036275575.1 Sphingorhabdus sp.
GACCGGGGCGTCAGCCGAGAAAGAAAAGCCTTCGCGATTGGCATATTTTTCCGTTGCAACTGGCACCTGCGCAAACAGCGGACACGCACCAACCAGCGCCGCAAATGCAACCGCAATTTTAAAAGCCCGCGCCATTGATGCTCCTGACGGCAAAAAGCGCCAATCGCGCTTTTCTCGCGCTGACACGGCTCAGGTGCAAGGCCTTATTTGCAACCGGTTGTACGTATCCTCGCCATGTTCAAGGAGTTGCCGGCGCTTCGGTATTTGCAATCGGACCATCATCTTTCAGATCGAGAATGCGGTCTCGCTCATATCCAATAACGCCGCGGATTGCCGGAATGCGTGAAATCGCGATCCCCATATAGTTGGCACTTTTGCCCGCAGCCCGGAAATCAGCCCGGTATAGCGGCAATGAAGCAATCCGTGGATCCATAGGTGTCATGTCATTTGCAGGGAACCAGGCCAGCGCATATGCTGCTACGCGCGGCGAGCTGCTGTCGCCTTTTTCCGGTTCTGCACTGTTTTCCGGGTCTAGGCCAACAGTTCCAAGATCGACGATCTTTCCGGCTTCTGCCGCAAATGTGACGCTGCCCATGCAATAGCATACGCCAAAGCCAAGCAATGGATCGACCTGACCGTAAATTCGATAGGTTCCAGGCGTCACCTCATGAAGATAGCTGCTTCCACCCTTGCTCTGAAACCGGTTGAACGTGCCAACAGTGAAATTGGCCAGCTGTCCGAATGAAAGGAACTGGAAGTTTGCTTCGGTGGGCTCGACCGGCTTTTTGGGTTTTTTGATACCCGACGATTGCTTCGATAGGGCTAGGTCGCGTTCATATTTTTTCAGCGCCTTTGCATAATCTTCGCGGGCTTCCTCAAAAGCGGCAGCTTTCAGTTTGTCGTACGCCACCTGATCATCGGCTGTCGGGATTCGGCTGAAATGCAGCGGCATCGCATTGGAAGTGCGAACATAAACATAAGCTTTGGCCGGATTAAGCGTGATCGCCGTTTTGCTATCCTTGACAGGCTTGGCTTCGACAAAAACAGGCGGCTTTTCTTTGGCCGCAATTGGCGCGGCGAAAGCGGAGGCCAGAAGGACGAGTGAAGACAGAATCCGGTTCATCGTGAAAGCACCTTTCCGTCAGGTGTGGCAGATGAAGCAACAAGTGCCTGCAACTTTAGTGCTCGAAGACGGCTTTGCTCTTCTTCAGCTCCCGTTCCTTCCTCAAAATTGAACTCTTCCCATAATTCCTTGGAAAGTCCGATCCGGTCATATCCTTTGAACCCCATGCACTGGCGCATGTTGACGCGGCGCATGCGGCGCTTTTCGCCGGGTACGAAGATTGCAGCCATCATCGCATTTGCGATCGCTCCGCCGGCCGCACCAGCCAAGGTTCCGGCATAGGGATAAGGCACATCGGCACCCTTGAAGCTGGATACCAGCGCCCGCGCATAACCATCACATTCGGTTATGTCCGCATAGGCGGTCGCAAAGTCGGTATCGTTGCGGCGGAAGTAATAATATTTGTCGTAATTGCCCGCATCTTCAGGGGTTGCCGTGAATTCAAGCTTAGGCATTTGCAACGTTGCAATCTCAGCGGCGTCAAATTCGACTGCGCCAAAGGGCGAAGCGCCCAAATCGACGTCTTGCGCCAGCACCGAATGCGCTGACAACAAACTCGCGCCCGCGATGAGCGCTCTACTCACTATGTGCATGATCCCCCCTATATCCGGGCGCTAAACACCCGTGACCGACCCTGTAAGGGTTTGAGATATAGAGGGGAAAATTTGAAACGGAAGCCGCAAAATACGGCTTCCAACTTCTCAGCTAGACAGCGCCTTTTTCAGCAGTTCGTTCACTACTTGCGGATTGGCCTTGCCTTGCATCGCCTTCATCGTCTGGCCGACGAAGAAGCCGAACAGCTGCTCCTTGCCGGCACGATATTGCTCGAGCTGGCCGGGATTGTTGGCGAGGATTTCGGCGATCACGGCCTCGATTGCACCAGTATCGCTGGTCTGTTTGAGACCCTTTTCCTCGACGATAGTTGCGGCACCCTGTCCTGTTTCGAGCATGATCTCGAACACCTGCTTGGCGATGCTGCCCGAAATGGTGCCATCGGCGACCAATTTGAGCAGTTCCGCCGCTTGAGCAGGGCTGACCGGGCTTTCATCGAGCGACTTGCCGAGTTTGTTCAATGCGCCGAACAATTCGGACAGCAGCCAGTTGGAGCCTTGCTTGGGATCGACGCCGTGGCTGAGCAGGTCTTCGAACCAGAAGGCCGTTTCCGCTTCAGCGGTCAAAACGGCTGCATTGTAGGCCGTCAGGCCAAGCTCACTCTCGTAGCGGGCACGTTTCGCGTCGGGCAACTCGGGCAGCGAAGCCCGGCATTCCTCCAGAAACGCGTCGTCAAGTTCGAGCGGCAGCAGGTCCGGATCGGGGAAATAGCGGTAATCATGCGCATCCTCTTTGGAACGCATCGAGCGAGTTTCCAGCTTGTTCGGATCGAACAAACGGGTTTCCTGCACCACCGTGCCGCCATCTTCGATCAGATCAACCTGGCGCCGCGCCTCAACCTCGATCGCCTGCATCACAAAACGGATCGAGTTCACATTCTTGGTCTCGGTGCGTGTGCCGAATTCTTCGCCGGGCCGCCGCACGCTGACATTGACGTCGGCGCGCATCGAGCCTTCCTCCATATTGCCGTCGCACGAGCCGACATAGCGCAGGATAGAACGCAACTTCTTCACATAAGCCCCTGCCTCGGCAGGCGAGCGCATGTCGGGGCGCGAGACGATTTCCATCAGTGCGACGCCCGATCGGTTGAGATCGACGTAGGACATGGTCGGATGCTGATCGTGCATCAGCTTGCCCGCATCCTG
>DASUDM010000311.1:0-3275 GCA_036275575.1 Sphingorhabdus sp.
ACGCGAGAAAAAGGGCTGGTTCGAATCGAAAGATGGTCCTCGAGGCTGGATCATCGGTCAGATTCTTTGCCTATGGCTTAGTGCCTTAAACAGCCATGGGCCAATGGTCATAGCACTCCTCAAAAACGACGATCGTGGGACGCGCATTATCGGTCGCGCTGGTGCAGACTTAAACGGGACGGCGCTTTTTTTACTCCTAACTCCCTTGATGGCCTGGATATCTTGGCAGATGTATTTGCATAGCCAGGGCACGATTGGAGCCTACATTGCTATTGGGATTATTTTTGGCTTTGCGCTTCCGCTCACGCTTTGGATAAATAGTAGAGACCGCCGAGATGCCGACCCTCTTGTAAGTTTCCTCCGAAGAGTCACAAAGGATAGCCGCGACAATCTAACTCAGACAGAGGTGCTTTCGGAAAAGCGCTACCCGATTATGGTTGAAACCGCAGATCGACGTCACGCTTCGGCAATTTCCGACAAAGAGCTATTCGAAGCTTTGGAAAGCCTGACCAACGGGGATTTCATTGTGCTCGCCAAGGAAGACGAACATTATATGCAGATATTATTGACCCGCTGCTGCTTCGTCGTGGAAAAGAGGGAGGGTGGTCCTAGTGCGCATTTCCGTACCGAAATCGCGACGGGTAAAAACGACGGTTCCACAGAATATGATGTGAGCGTTAGGCGCGCTTTCGAAATTCTGTCAAAGTTCGTGAAAGGACAGCAACCCAACCGCGATCTAAGCTGGAAACGTGTAGAAGTATGATCCAATCCCTCCTCATCGCCAATCGCGGCGAAATCGCCTGCCGGATCATCCGCACCGCGCGCGTCATGGGTATCCGCACCATCGCTGTCTATTCGGATGCCGATGCTGACGCGCTGCATGTGCGCTTGGCCGACGATGCCGTGCATATCGGGCCCTCCGCCGCGCGCGAAAGCTATCTGGTGGGCGAGAAGATAATCGATGCCGCGCGCGCGACTGGCGCGGAGGCGATCCACCCGGGTTATGGTTTCCTCTCTGAAAATGCGGAGTTTGCGCAGCGCGTGATCAGCGCGGGGCTGGTCTGGGTTGGTCCCAATCCGGCGAGCATAACCGCCATGGGCCTGAAAGATGCGGCCAAGCAGTTGATGGAGGCGGCAGGCGTGCCGGTGACGCCCGGCTATATGGGCAGCAATCAGGATGCCGGTTTCCTGTCGATCCAGGCTGATGGTATCGGTTATCCGGTGCTGATCAAGGCGGTCGCGGGCGGCGGCGGCAAGGGGATGCGGCTGGTCGAACGGCCCGAGGATTTTGCCGATGCACTTGCCAGTTGCCGGCGTGAGGCGGCGGCGAGCTTTGGCAACGACCATGTCCTGATCGAGAAATATATCCAGCGCCCGCGCCATATCGAGGTGCAAGTGTTCGGTGACAGCCACGGCCAAATCGTCCACCTCTTCGAACGCGATTGCTCGCTCCAGCGCCGCCACCAGAAGGTGATCGAGGAAGCGCCTGCACCGGGGATGGATTCCCAAACGCGCGAGGCTCTGTGCGCCGCCGCCGTGCGCGCCGCCAAGGCAGTCGACTATGTCGGCGCGGGCACGATCGAGTTCATCGCCGATGCCAGCGAAGGCCTGCGCGCCGACCGCATCTGGTTCATGGAAATGAACACCCGCCTGCAGGTCGAACATCCGGTGACCGAAGCGATTACCGGCGTCGATCTGGTCGAATGGCAGTTGCGCGTTGCGAGCGGTGAACGCCTGCCCATGACGCAGGAGCAGCTTGGCATCAACGGCTGGGCGATGGAGGCACGGCTCTACGCCGAGGATCCCGAAAAGGGCTTCCTTCCCTCCATCGGCAAGCTCGAGCATCTTGTGCTGCCCGATAGCTTGCGCGTCGATACCGGAGTGGAGCAGGGCGGCGAAGTTTCCCCCTTTTACGACCCGATGATTGCCAAGCTGATCGCGCATGGCGAAACGCGCGACGAGGCCATCGCGCGGCTTGAGGCTGGCATCGACGATACCGAAGTGTGGCCTGTGAAGACCAATGCCGGTTTCCTCGGCAATCTGCTGCGTCACCCCGAGTTCCTATCGGGCGATGTCGATACAGGCCTGATCGGGCGCGATGGCGACGAACTGGTGCACCCGATAGAGGCGGAGGTTCAGGAATTGACCGAAGTCGCGGCGCTGCTTGCGGCGAGCCCCGGCGAGGGGCCGTGGAGCGGTGCACTCGGCTTCCGCATGAATGCCGCGCCGCACGCTGTTGCGCGCCTGCGCGACGATGCGGGCACGGTTTATGAAGTGCCGATCGACGAAGTGAATGTGGCCGAGCCTGCTCGCGATGTGCTCGCCTTCACCGGCGGCTTTGCCCGCCGCTACACGCTCGATCGCCACGAAGGCGCGCATGGCGGGGTCGCGGGCGATGGCACCATCCTCTCCCCCATGCCGGGCCGTATCATCGCGGTAGACGTTGCGGCCGGTCAGGCGGTGACCAAGGGCCAGAAACTGCTCACCCTCGAGGCTATGAAGATGGAGCATACGCTCACCGCGCCATTTGATGGTGTGGTGGCAGAGCTTAACGCCGTCGCCGGTGCGCAGGTGCAGGTCGAGGCGTTACTGGTGCGGATCGAAGACGCAGCCTGAAACGAAAAAGGGCCGCGAAATCCGCGGCCCTCTTCATTCTCAACGAAAGTGGCTGATCAGGCAGCCAGCTTGCGCAGCACATAGTGCAGGATGCCGCCGTTGAGGAAATATTCCAGTTCGTTGGCAGTATCGATGCGGCAAAGCGCGTCGAAGGTAAAGGTCGAGCCATCCTTGCGGGTCACCTTGACGGTGACAGTCTGGCGCGGCTTCAAATTGGCAACGCCGTTGATGGTGAAGCTGCAATCGCCATCGAGGCCAAGGCTCTGGCGGTTTTCACCTTCCTTGAACTGCAAGGGCAACACGCCCATGCCGACAAGGTTCGAACGGTGGATACGCTCGAAGCTCTCGACGATAACGGCCTTGACGCCGAGCAGGTTGGTACCCTTCGCTGCCCAGTCACGTGACGATCCGGTGCCATATTCCTTGCCGCCGATCACAACCATCGGTGTGCCGTCGGCCTTATGCTTCATGGCTACGTCGTAAATCGGTTCGGCAGGGCCATCGCCATAACGGCTCATGCCGCCTTCGATTCCGGGCACCATTTCGTTCTTGATTCTTATATTCGCGAACGTGCCCCTCATCATGACTTCATGGTGGCCGCGGCGGGCGCCGTAGCTGTTGAAGTCTGACTTGCTGACCTGATGTTCCATCAGCCATTT
>DASUDM010000312.1:0-5825 GCA_036275575.1 Sphingorhabdus sp.
GTCAGGATATCGTCTGTCATCGCGGCCCCTATGCCGATGCTGCTCGCTTAAGTCGATAGGCAGCAATCAGGGATTGGCCATGGCCTGCAAGCTTAGCGACTGTATTTGCGGGCTCTGCGTGGGGGCGAGCAGGATTGTCCCTTCCAGCTTCCCCTTGGCGCAGGCCCAGCTGAAGCGGCCCGAAAGATTCCCGGTTGCGCTGATCGCCGGGCTGTCATCGCACGCACCCAGTTGGCCCGAAAGGCCAGCCAAGTATTTGCGCCAATTGGCGTCGCTACGGTCCATGGTGAAATTCATTGCCAGGTAGGGCTTTTCGCCTTCCGGCCCGCCGCTTTTCCAGATCCGCCGTGCCGCCGCATAAGCAGTATCCAGGGCAGGTGCGACTGTAGTTGGCCTGGTTGTGAAATAGCCTGATCGGGACAGCGCGGTCGCAGCATCCCAGACGGGTGCAGTGGGCCCGGCATAAGTGCGGTTGGTGAGCGCAAACACGCCGACGCCCGCGTCAGGTATTAGCAGCATATGGCTGCCATAGCCGGGAAAGCCGCCGCCGTGGAAAAGCACATTGCCGAGGACGCAGTCATTGGCTGCCACCAATCCCGCGCCGTAAATGGCGGAAAGGCGGCAATTGTCCCCCTCCTTGCCGGGGCGCCTGCGGGAATGCAGCATGCCGCCGCCATATTGCATTGCGCGAACAGTCTTGCGGCTGGTCACTTCCAGCTCGCGCGCCGGCCATGCGGCGAGCAGGTAGCTGATCCACTTGGCATAGTCATTCCCGGTCGTGACGAGCCCGCCCATCGCGCCAAAGGCACCGTGCGGCATGACCGGCTCGGGCGCCCATACATCATTTTCCCAGCGATAGCCCATGGCAAGCTTTTCGGCAGGCACATCGCGCACCTCATAACGGCTTGACTTCATGCCGAGCGGTTTGAGCAAGGTCTCTTCGACCCTTGCGGCATAATCCTGTTTCGATACGTTGCTGACGATGCGGCCGAGCAGCGCATATCCGAAATTGGAATATTCATAACGCGTCCCGGGAGCAGTCGAGAATGGCACGCCCGTTTCCAGCATCTTGGTGAACTCGGCCTCGGGTAGCGGCTGTTGCCGGTCGCCCCATGGATCGTCGGTCACGAAGCCGGCCGTGTGGTGCAGCAGGTCGCCTACGGTGATGCCTTTGGCCCAAGCGGCTGTTTCGGGCACATATTTGCTCACCGGATCGTCGAGCCGCAGCTTGCCCTCGTCGCGCAATTTGAGGATCGAGAAGCCGGTAAAAGCCTTGGTCATGCTTGCGATGCGGAAGGCCGTGTCGGCCGTTACCGGGCTGCGCGTTCTCAATTCCTGCACGCCCATCGCCTTTACATGGACCAGCTTGCCATCCTTGACGATGCCCCAGACAAGGCCCGGAACATGTGCCTCCTCCATCCACTTCGCAAAGTCGGCATCGAGTGCCTCGAATTCAGATGTTTCTTCCGAAGCCATTCCCGCAGCGATTGCTGTTGCGGGCATGGCTGTCGAGGAGAGCGCCAATAGCGCAGCGCTGAGTAGGGAAGTTTTCATGGCCACAGGCTAGCGCGCCTGCGCCATTGGTCAAGCATGCTGCATTACGGGTTGCCCATGGCCAGCAGAGTTCATTATCTGGGGTTTGAAGGAGACTATATATGCCGTCCGAAACTGTCCGCCGTGCCATAGTCCGCAATTTTGGCGGGCCCGATGCCATTGAACTCGAGGATGCAATGCTGGCACCACCGGGTCCTGGTGAAGTGCGGATGCGCAACACGGCGATCGGCCTCAATTTTATCGACACTTACCATCGCAGCGGTCTCTATCCAATCGAATTGCCGAGCGGCCTCGGGGTCGAAGCGGCAGGTGTGATCGAGGCGGTGGGTGAAGGCGTCAGCGGTTGGGCAGTGGGTGACCGGGTCTGCACCTTCGGCCCCGAACGCGGCGCTTATGCAACCGCGCGCAACATTGTCGCGACCTCCTTGCTGAAAACCCCTGAAACGGTTTCGGATGAACTTGCTGCTGCAGCCCTGCTCAAGGGCTGCACCGTGGAATTCCTTGTGGAGCGATGTGCGCGCGTACAGCCCGGTGAGCATATTCTCGTCCATGCAGCCGCAGGCGGCGTCGGGCTCATGCTGGTGCAATGGCTGAAAGCGATCGGCGCGCATGTGATTGGAACGGTGAGTACCGAGGAAAAGGCAGAGCTTGCCCGGCAGGCAGGGGCCGATCATGTCATTTTCTATGGCATAGAAGAGGTAGCTCCGAAGGTGCGTGAGTTGACGGGAGGCGCGGGTGTAAGGGTATCTTTCGACGGCGTAGGCAAGGACACATGGGCGGCCTCGCTCGATTCGGTCGCGCGCCGCGGACTGATTGTCAGCTATGGCAATGCGAGCGGGCCGGTGACCGGGGTCGCGCTTGGCCAACTTGCGGCCAAGGGATCGCTATTTGTAACCCGTCCCACATTGTACGATTATTACCGCAACTCCGCCGAGCGCGATGCAGGTAGCGCGCGCATGTTCGAAATGCTGGCCAACGGCGCGATTTCGATGACCATCGGGCAGCGTTACCGGCTCGACGACATCGTTGAAGCGCATCGCGACCTTGAAGCGCGGAAAACAACAGGATCCACGATAATCGTGCCCTGATCGGATATCGAATTTTTCGGAAAACTGGAGCGGGCGAAGGGATTCGAACCCTCGACCCCAACCTTGGCAAGGTTGTGCTCTACCCCTGAGCTACGCCCGCTCTGGCGGCTGGAATCAGGTGATGTCCAGCGGGTGAGGCGCGCCATTAGCAGGCGATTTCGGGGGCCGCAAGCCCTTTATCACCGCAAAATTGCTTTGCATTTTTTCTGTGAGACGCGCCAATCTCTTGGCATATCCGCGCCAGACCCCACATAAAGCGCACAGACGATTCGATTACCGGGAGCAGTATTTTGGCCAGCATGGGTTTGACCACCGAAGAGCAGAAAGCGGTACAGGCGTTCCGCGACGAGATCGTCGAACCATCGATGACCAAGCTGGTCATTGTCGACTTCTGGGCGGAGTGGTGCGGCCCATGCAAGCAATTGACCCCGGTCATCGAAAAGGTCGCGGCGGACTATGCCGACAAGGGCGTGGTGCTCGCCAAGATCAACGTCGATGAAAACAAGTTTATTGCCGCGCAATTCCAGATTCGCTCGATCCCGACGGTCTATGCGATGTTCCAAGGGCAGCCAGTGGCAGACCTCAGCAATGCGCGCACCGAGCCGCAGCTATCGGCGATGCTCGACCAGTTGCTCGCCAAATTGCCGGTGCAGGCAGGCGCTGTGGCCGATTCCGGACCGAGCCTCGATGAAGTCGCCAATGCAGGCCTGGAGGCCTTGGCGGAGGGGGCGAATGAAGAGGCCTATGCCATTTTTACGGAAGTCCTCGGGCATGATCCGGAACATAAGGTTGCGCTCGCCGGAATGCTGGATGCGCTGATCGCACTTGATCGCGCGCAAGAGGCGCAGTCCATTTTCGCCAGCCTCACTGACGTGCAACGTGCGGACCCGGCGATGGAGCGGGTCGGGACGAAATTGTCGATTGTCGCAGAAGCACGCGACCCGGAAGAGCTGCGTGCATTGCGGGCCGCGGTCGATGCGGATCCCGCGAACCAAGAGGCACGATTTGACCTTGCCAATGCGCTGATGGCGGCGGGTGATCGGGATGGCGCTGCGGATACGCTTCTTGCCAGCATTGCCGCGGATCGCGAATGGAATGGCGGTGCGGCGCGCAGCCGTCTGCTGGAGATTTTCAGCATGATCGGCCTTGAAGACCCATGGGTCGCGGCAACCCGCCGCAAGCTTTCGGCAATCCTTTTCGGCTGATGGCAACGCGGCGGATCTCGATTTTTCCCCTGCCGGGCGCGATCCTGCTGCCCGATATGCAGTTGCCCTTGCATATTTTCGAACCGCGCTATCGCGCGCTAGTGGGCGATGCCTTGGCCCGCGACCGGATGATTGGCATGATCCAGCCAATGGGCGAAGGTGATAATCCGCCCCTTTTCACGGTTGGCTGCCTAGGGCGTATCGGCGATGTCGAGGCGCTGGCAGACGGCCGGTACAACATCGTTCTTGAAGGCTTGCAGCGCTTTACCATGCTCCGCGAGCTGGAGGTCAACACACCTTTCCGCCAGATCGAGGCAGAACTATGGGAAGAAGACGAAACGGGTGAGACACTGTCCTTAGGCGAACGCGCCGCATTGGAAGCCGAAGCCCGTCGTTTTGCCGAGGCGCAAGGTTATGCCGTCGATTGGAATTCGGTCAGCCAGCTTGACGATTTTTCGCTGGTCAACGTCATCTCCCAAATCGCACCATTCGACGTTGCTGCGAAGCAGGCGTTGCTCGAATCAAAGGGTCTTGCCACGCGAAACGAGCTTGTCATCCAGTTGATGCAGTTTTTCGGCCGGCAGGATGGGTTCGATGACCGCATGACCCTGCAATAAGATCAGCCAGCAAAGCTTGCCCGCAAACCGTCTATCACAAATTGTGCCGCAAGTGCGCCCAGAAGCACACCCAAAAGGCGCGTAATCACGGCTTCGGCTTTGGCACCGAGCACCCGCATGATCGGCCCGGCGGCGAGCAAAGCAATAAGCGTGAGCAGCAAAACGGCAGCGAGCGCGCCGAGCACCACCAGCGATCGGTCCATGCCTTCATTCTGGCTCATCAACAGCATTACCGAAGCGATCGAGCCAGGCCCGGCAATCATCGGCATCGCCATCGGGAAGACCGAGACATCCTCGATTTCGGGCGTTTCGATAATCTTTTGCGCGCGCTCCTCGCGCCGCTCAGTCCGCTTTTCGAACACCATGTCGATGGCAATCAGGAAAAGCATGATACCGCCGGCTATTCGGAAGCTGTTCAATTCGATGTGCAAAGCACCGAGCAGGTCTTCGCCGAAAAGTGCGAATACAAACAGGATTGCAGCAGCGATGATCGAAGCGCGGATTGCCATACCGCGGCGTTGCTGCGCGCTGGCGCCCTTGGTCAGGCTGGCGTAAATCGGTGCGCAGCCCGGTGGATCGATCACCACGAAAAAGGTGATGAAGGCGGATATGAACAATTCGATCATTGGGCGACAGCCGCCACCTTGTCGGAAATCACCGTATCGAAGCCGGTGCCGTTCCAAAGCCGGACGACAACCGAGCGGCTATTATCGGGCATGACGACCCATGAATAATTTAGGCTCTGGTCGCGCGAGAGCCCCATTTTCATCTTGGCCCCTTCGGACGGGGCGGATAGCGGCGCGCTGGGCTGTCCTTTGCAACTTGCAACGCGCGTTTCGATAATTTCGGGCGTCGTGCGCGGTGTAGCCAGGGAATCGCCATGGTCGACAATCCATTTCCACTCGCCATCGCCAATGAAGGAGGCTGGTGCCCGCTTCGGCCGCTTCCCTTTTTCATGCCATTGCCAGACCGTGGTGAAATATCCGGTTTTTCCGTCAGGCAATTGCCAGGCACCAGTGGTCACGCCGGTTCTTCCGTCGCATGACATGAATGCCTTATGCGGTTGCCACTTCGGTGTCACGTCGGGCCCGTTGTTGGCCTTTAGCGCATCGGCAAGCACAGTTGGTTGCGGCAAAAAGACGATAGCGTCTTTCGCACCGGTTTCGCGCTGTGCTGCACGAAAGCCCTTTTCCTGTGCGAGGCGGTTGAAAGCTATCTCTGCAGCGATGATTGCGCTCGGGTTTGCGTTAGGGGCAACGGCGCCGCGCGGCACCGGCTGCGCAGACGACATGCCTGCCAGCGAAATGGCTGCAATCGAGGCAAGCAGTTTTGAAGCCGTCATGCTATGATTATAGACCTTC
>DASUDM010000313.1:0-2783 GCA_036275575.1 Sphingorhabdus sp.
GCAAGTGTGGCGGCGCAACTATCGCGAAGCCAATCTCAGAAACCGGTTGATAACTGACCCGCACAGCCCCTCTGAACAGCGCGTTTGGGTGGTACGCAACCTTGACAAATGGTATGAGGCGTTCCAGCCGAAAGAAGCACAAAAGCTGTACCTCGCACCCGGGGAACGCGTTCGTATCTGGTAAGTAAGGAACAAAAATTTGGCTGGCAGCCTTCCAACTTCGCAAATCGGAAAGACGGGACGCGAAGCTGGCGAGGCCGTCAGCGATGAACGCTTGCATCTCGCTACAATTGCTGCGGGCGTTCTACTCTCTCTGTTGCTCGTCTGGCTGGTTTCTGACGATGCCATTCTTGTGGCAATCACGGCAGGGGGATTGATTGGTCTTGGCGGTTTCCTGTTTGCGGCCTTGCGATTCAGCCGACCTGCAGCTGGAACCGACGAAACTACGCCGCCTGATTGGTCAGTAGCGCATTCGGCAATCGAACTAGACCGTGCCGCTGTTGCCATTAGCGACAGGGCTGGTCGCTTGTTATGCGCCAACGGCCGATTCAATCTGTGGTTCGAAGGCCTTCAAGCGCCGCCCGATTTGGGTCTTCCTGAAGCCGATCGCGAGTTGCTGCTCAAGGCGGGGCGTGCTGCCTGGCGTGATGGGCGGGCGAGCATTGAGTCTGTTTCCAAACGCAATATTGCGTATCGGGTAGAAGTATTTCGAACCGGTGCCGCAGACGAATTCCTGCTTTGGCGGTTTGCCCAAATTGAAAATGTCAGCACCGAAACGCAGGCTGTTGAATTGATTGGCGGCCGAATTGGCCGTGCATTGGCGATGGCAGGGGTTATGGCGGTGGCAGTCGGCCCTGAAGGTCGCATCCGCTCATCCAATTCCGCTTTCGCCTTGCGCGCTGCCGGAAGCGAGACCGCAAATATAGCCAATCGGGAATGCGCAGCTTTACTGAGCGTGGATGACAAAGGTGGCGTTTATTTTTCGCGGGAGGGACGGCATGCGCCCCCGATAAGGCTGGTCCATGTGCCGTTGTCCGGCGACGACGCTGACGGTGCCGCAATCCTTTTGGGTTTCGATGACGATGGGAGGAGCCGCAACGATAGCGGTGGCCATGTCCATGTCGAGCAACTGCTTTCGAACCTGCCGCTCGGTCTTGCGCTCGTTGATCGAGACGGAAGGTTCCTATTCGCCAACAATGCCTTCATGCGCGTTGCAGGCATTAACGATGGGAAGCTGCCGCCATATCCGGGTGACCTCGTTGTTGCAGAAGACAAGGCAGCTGTTTCGGATACGATTCGCCGCTATGCCGGTGGCCAATCGATGTCAGGCGACATTGCTGTCCGTCTGACAGACCAGCCTGACGAAGCGATTGCTTTGTCGATTGCCGGCCTGCGCGGGCTGGGTAATGCCGCAGTTCTGCTTGGTCTCAAAGATAACAGCGAAGAAACCAAACTTAAGCGACAGGTGGCGCAGGCAACGAAGATGCAGGCCGTAGGCCAGCTTGCTGGCGGCGTGGCGCATGATTTCAACAACATCCTGACAGCAATTATCGGCTATTGCGATCTGATGCTCCTGCGCCATCCGCCGGGTGACAGCGATTACGACGATATCCAGCAAATCAAGAACAATTCCAACCGTGCGGCCAGCCTTACGCGCCAGTTGCTCGCATTTTCACGACAGCAAACCCTGCGTCCCCAAATACTGCAATTGCCCGATGTGGTCGCCGAGGTTTCGCATTTGCTCAAGCGATTGCTTGGCGAAAATGTGCAACTCGAGGTCAATCATATGCGTGGTATCGGCGCGGTAAGGGCCGACCCGGGGCAGCTTGAGCAGGTTATCATAAACCTTGGCGTGAACGCGCGAGACGCGATGCCGAATGGCGGTATCTTGCGGATCGAAACGCGACCCGTCTCGCCCGCTGATGTGCGGGCAATGCGCAGCGAAATTTTGCCGATCGGCGAATATGCCCTGTTGTCGGTTTCCGACACTGGAACCGGTATACCGCGTGATCATATTGGCAAGATATTCGAGCCCTTTTTCACCACGAAGGAAGTGGGGAAGGGGACCGGCTTGGGCCTCTCAACTGTTTACGGCATCGTAAAGCAATCAGGTGGTTTTATTTTTGCCGATTCTGAGGTTGGCAAAGGCACACGCTTTGACGTCTATCTGCCGACACATGTTGGCGAGGCTCCCGTGCCGAATGCAAAGCCGGAAATGAAAGGTGATTTGCCTGAAGAGGAAATGTGGGGCAGCGCCAACATTCTGCTAGTAGAGGATGAGGATATGGTTCGGGCCGTTGCCGAACGGGCGCTGGTACGCCAAGGCTATACGGTCGAAACTGCACGTGACGGTGAAGAAGGGTTGCAGCATTTTGCAGATGGCAAACGCTACGACCTGATTGTGTCAGACGTGGTGATGCCAAATATGGACGGACCGGCCATGGCGCGAAAACTGCGCGCCGATTATGGTGATGTCCGTATTCTCTTCATGTCGGGTTATGCCGAGGAGCAACTGCGCCAGTCGATCAATCTCGATAACGTGCATTTCCTGCCCAAGCCATTTTCAGTGCAGCAGATTGCTGAAGCCGTCAAAAATGCCCTGAAAAATTGATATAGCTGATAAATAAGGATTATAATTTATTGTTCTACTCTTGTTCTATGAGAACAAAGGCGATACATAATCGTCAGTTCCGGTAATGTTCCGGTGGTGGGAACAACGGAACGGGACACGCTATCCAAGGAGTGGAACAATGGCAGCAAGTCTTAAAGTCATCGAAGGGGAT
>DASUDM010000314.1:0-3531 GCA_036275575.1 Sphingorhabdus sp.
CCACCTCTTCATCGATTTCAGACGGTGCGGCTGCGCTTGTGCTATCGCGCGCCTCGACCGCAGAGGCTAAGGGGCAGAAGCCGGTTGCGCGCATCGTCGCGACTGCCGCGCACGCACAGGAACCCGCAGCATTCACCACCGCTCCGGTCGGCGCGATCAACAAATGCCTCGCAAAGGCCGGCTGGAGCATCGGTGATGTTGACCTGTTCGAAGTCAACGAAGCCTTTGCCTGCGTCGCCATGTTCGCGATGCGCGACCTTGGAATCCCGCATGAAAAGATCAACGTCCATGGCGGTGCAACCGCACTCGGCCATCCCATCGGCGCTTCGGGCGCGCGCATCATCACGACGCTGATCGGCGCGTTGAAGCATAAGGGCCTGAAGCGCGGCGTCGCTTCGCTGTGCATCGGTGGCGGCGAAGGCACAGCAATTGCGATCGAACTGGTCGATTGATCCACTGAAGTGAACATTGTCTTTGTCCTTTTCGACAATGTCACCCAGCTCGATTTTTCGGGCCCGGTGCAGTTCCTGTCTCGCCTACCCGGTGCGACAACGCATGTCGTATCGAAAGATGGAAATCCCGTCAGCACTGATTGCGGTTTTGCCATCGTGCCGAACATCAGTGTTGCCGATTGTCCGCAAGCAGACATCATCTGCGTTCCGGGCGGACATGGCGTGCGTGAGGCAATTGCGGATACCGCCATTGTCGAATTCGTTCGCGAACAGGCCAAGGCTGCCGAGTGGGTGACCAGCGTCTGCACCGGCAGCTTCATCCTGGGCGCTGCGGGATTGCTCGATGGCAAGCGCGCGACCACCCACTGGGCCTATACCCAATTGCTGCCGCTGTTTGGTGCCATGCATGAAGAAGCCCGCGTCGTGCGCGATGGCAATCTGGTCACAGCAGGAGGCGTAACCTCGGGCATTGATTTCGCGCTCGAACTGATGGCGCTGGCCAAGGGCGAGGATGTCGCTCGCTCGATCCAACTCGCGCTCGAATATGATCCGGCCCCGCCTTTCGATGGCGGCCATCCCAGCCGCACTGCGCAACCGCTGGTCGAAGGCTTGAAGGCGCTGGTCTATGACAAGGCTGCTGCCGATATGGAAGCGGCCATCTGCGCGACACTCGCTGCAACTTAACGCTGGACCGACTCTGCATCGCACGCTAGCGATTTAATCGAGGGATTAAATCGGGAGAGAGAACGATGCGTTTTGGGCGTAATTCGTTGCTGGTGGTGGCTGGTCTGGCTGCACTGGCTGTAAGTGGCTGCAAGCTGGCGGACAATAATCCGGGGGCGCAGGACCCTGAATTTGCCAAGATTGACGGCGAATTTCTGAAAACTGGTGGCAACGGCGATGACTGGGCGTTCCCCGCTTATAGCTATGGTGAACAACGCCACAGCCCGCTCACGCAGATCAACGACAAGAATGTCTCCGAACTCGGCATTGCCTGGTTTGCTGACATGCCCGATGCACGCGGCCATGAATCGACCCCGGTCGAAGTTGACGGCACGCTCTATGTAACCGGCCCCTGGTCAAAGGTTTTCGCTTTCGAGGCTAAGACCGGCAAGCCTTTGTGGCAATTCGACCCCGGCGTAGATAAATCGCGCGGGGTCAAGGCATGCTGCGATGTGGTCAACCGCGGTGTTGCATTCTGGAAAGGCAAGCTTTTCGTCGGCACTATCGATGGCCGCCTGATCGCGCTTGATGCCAAGACCGGCGGCGAAATCTGGTCGGTGCAGACACTCGATCCCAAATCAAATGGCACGATCACCGGTTTCCCGCGTGTCGTGAAGGACAAGGTAATCATCGGTAATGGCGGGTCCGAATTCGGCGCGCGCGGCTTTGTGACTGCCTATAATGTCGATACCGGCAAGCAGGTCTGGCGTTTCTATACCGTGCCCAACCCCAAGGGTGAGCCCGACAATGCAGCCAGCGACAAGGTGATGAAGGAACTGGCCTACGACACGTGGAGCAAGGAACCCAAAAAGCATGACTGGCGGGAATCTGGCGGTGGCGGCACCGTTTGGGACGCGATTGTTTACGATCATGAGCTGGACCAGCTTTACCTCGGCGTCGGCAACGGCAACCCGTGGAACCACGGCATCCGTTCGAACAGCGAAGGTGACAACCTGTTCCTCTCGTCCATCGTCGCACTCGATCCGGACACTGGCGAGTATAAATGGCACTATCAGGAAACCCCGGCCGAAAGCTGGGATTACACGGCAACACAGCCGATCATCCTCGCCAATGAGAAGCGCGACGGCAAGGATGTGAAGGTGCTGTACCACGCACCGAAGAACGGCTTCTTCTTCACGCTTGATCGGACCAACGGCAAATTGCTCTCGGCCAATCCGTTCATCAGTGGCATCACCTGGGCGACAGGTTACGACCTTGCCTCTGGCCGTCCGATCGAGAACCCCGAAGCGCGTTATGAAAAGACCGGCAAGCTCTACATGGCGAACCCGTCTGCGCTGGGTGCGCACAACTGGCATCCGATGAGCTACAACCCGGCCACGGGCCTCGTTTACATCCCGGCACAGCAATTGGGTGGGGCCTATATGCCTCCAATGGCGCCGAACGAGCAGGGCCGTAGCTCGATGGGCTTCAACACCGGCGGTGCAATTGCAACCGCAGACGTGCCCGATGACTTCAACATGGTGAAGGCGATCCAGGCGGTGACCACCGGCCAGTTGGTCGCGTTCAACCCGAAGACCGGCAAGGCGCAATGGACCGTCAACTATCCCACCCCATGGAATGGCGGCACGATGACGACGGCAGGCAACCTTGTTTTCCAGGGTGATGCCATGGGCAAGTTCAATGCCTACGCTGCCGATACCGGCAAGCTGCTCTACAGCCTTGATGTACAATCGGGCGTGCTGACCGGGGCATCGACCTATTTGGTAGATGGCGAACAATATGTCGCCTTCATGACCAGCAAGGGCGGTGCCTTCCCGCTGGTTTCGGGCTATGTCTCAGGCGCGAGCCAGGAAGTTCCCAATATCCCGCGCCTCGTGGTGCTCAAACTGGGTGCCAAGGGCAAGCTGCCCCCGCTTCCGCCTGCGGAAGAGTGGGTCTGGAATCCACCGGCACTGTTTGGCAGCCCGGAACTGATCGCAGCAGGCCAATCCAACTATCAGCGCTATTGCCTGGTTTGCCACGCGCCGGGCGCAGTAGGTTCGGGCGTACTGCCAGATCTTCGCAAATCGGGCACGATTGCCGACGCGGCGACCTTCAAGTCGATCGTCTATGACGGCATTCTTGCGAAGAACGGCATGGCGAGCTTCAAACCGGTGTTGAAGCCCGAAGAGGTGGAAGCAATCCGTGCCTATCTCGTCAGCCGTGCACACTTCGCAAAGGCCAACGACGCGAAGTTCAAAGTCAGCCGGAAATAATGCCCATGAATCTGGCATCTGCCTAAAAATTAGGCAGCAGAAAATGAGCAAGCCCCGCGCCTTTACCGCGCGGGGCTTTGCTTTTGCCGCAACTGCCCCCGCATCGCGTTAAAACGAAAACTGGCACGATCCTTGATTAG
>DASUDM010000315.1:0-4036 GCA_036275575.1 Sphingorhabdus sp.
AAAGCCTCTTCTGCAGCAATGGTATCGCCGCGATCCATATAAACGCGCCCCAATATGCGGTAGGCATATGGCAACCGCGCATTCGAGATGGCCTTTTGCGTCAGCGCCTTTTCAGCATCGGCATTTTCGCCAGCGAGCCACAAGGCGTGGCCCAGCAAATGGCTGTACGCAGTTTCAGGAGCGCCAAGCTTGATGGCTTTGTCGATATGTTCGCGTGCGGTGACCGGATCAAAGAGTTCAAGTGCGACTTCGGCCAGCTTCAAATGCGCTTCAATCCATTCTGGTTCGGCGGCGATCGCATTGAGCAGTTCGACTTTGGCGGCGCGCAGATTTTGCTCTTTGATATAGGTTTGGGCAGCATCAAACGCTTCGCGCGCATCGCCGTGAATCGTGGCGTGTGCCACCCCACCCAGCAGGGCAATGGCCAACAAGCCAGCACCGAATAACGGGCGGGGAATTCGCCGCATCAGACATGAATCTCATATTGTTTCAGCAAGTCATACAATGTCGGCCGACTGATACCGAGCAGCTTGGCAGCGTTGGAGATGTTCCCCTCGGTTCGCGCAATCGCCCGGCCAATGGCCCGCCGGTCCGCAGCCTCGCGCGCGGCCTTCAAATTCAGCACCCGATCATCATCGTCGACAAGGTCGAACTGCAGGTCGTCAACCGAAATGAACTTGCTCTCGGCCATGATGACCGCCCGTTTCACACGATTTTCAAGCTCACGGACGTTGCCTGGCCAATCCCATTGGTCGATTGCCGTCAATGCACTGGCCGCAAACCCTTTAATCGAAGGATTCATCTCCCGCGCAAAGCGGCTGAGAAAATGTTTGGCGAGCAGGACGGCATCGCCCTGGCGTTCCGCCAGACGCGGGATATGAACTGGCACTTCAGCGAGCCGGTAATATAGATCATCGCGAAACTCCTTGTCTGCGATCATCTGGTTGAGGTCGCGGTGCGTCGCGCATACAATGCGCACATCAACCGGGATGGACTTGCGGCCACCGATGCGTTCGATCACCCGCTCCTGGATGAAACGCAGCAGTTTCACCTGCAGCGGCAACGGAATGTCCCCAACTTCGTCGAGGAACAAAGTCCCGCCATTGGCCAGTTCGATCTTGCCTTCAGTGGTCTTGATTGCGCCAGTGAATGCCCCCTTTTCGTGCCCGAACAGTTCGGATTCGAGAAGGTTTTCAGGAATCGCACCGCAGTTGATCGCAACAAAGGGCTTGCCCTTGCGATCGCTGGCGTCATGCAATCCGCGCGCAAGCAGTTCCTTGCCTGTGCCGCTGGCCCCCAACAGCATCACCGAGGCATTGGTGTTGGCAACCCGTTCGATGGTGCGCGCCGCTTTCAGCATTTCCGGCGAGGCTGTAATCATCGACCCGAACAGCATCTCGCCATCGGCCTTGGGCGCTTGTGCCTTCTGGTTCTGCAGCTCAAGATCGCGCACATGGAAGGCGCGCTTCACTATCAAATGGAGTTCATCGATATCGACCGGTTTCTGGTAAAAATCCCACGCACCGGCAGATATCGCCCGCATTGCGCTTTCCTTGGCGTTGTGGCCCGATGCGACGATGACCTTGGTATCGGGTTTGACCAGCAGGATTTCCTCCAGAACCGCAAAACCCTCGGTCACACCATCGGGATCGGGCGGAAGGCCAAGGTCGAGAGTCACCACATCCGGCTCCTCTGCACGCAACAACGCCAGTGCCTCTGCGCGGTTTGACGCGCAGAATACCTCGAAATCCTCATAAGACCATTTCAGCTGGCGCTGCAGCCCTTGATCGTCTTCAACAATGAGCAGTTTCTGTTTTGTCTGTTCCATGGTCATGCCGCCTTGTCGACTTCACTGTCATTTGTGCCATGTCGGGCCACCGGGAGAAGCAGGGTCATCCTAGTTCCCTTCCCCAACCGGCTGTCTACATGCAAATGCCCACCCAATGATTGTGCGAGCGCGCGCGCCTCATAAGCACCGATCCCGAACCCGCCATTCTTCGTGGATTCAAATGGCTTGAAAAGCTGGTTGGCCACGAAAGCCTCGCTCATCCCGCATCCCTTGTCGATCACCCTGATCGCAATCCAGTCATCCTGCCGCGAGGCCGTTACCCGGATGGGAAGCCCGTCCGCAGACGCGTCGATCGCGTTTTGCAGCAAGTGGTTGAGTATCGTCTCTACCCGACCGGGATCAGCCATGGCATAGAGGCCGGGGGCAATTTCCGCCTGCACTGGATAGATCAAACGCTTCGCATGGACGACACCGCCGACCGTGCGCTGGACATCCATCGGCTCGATTGCCGCATGGCGGGTCTGGCTGTGCTGCGAAAGACGCGCCAGCAGGTCGTTCATCTTGCCGACAGAACCCTTCAGGGTTTCGATCATGTCAGCCTGGAATTCCGGGTTGGCAGCATGGCGTTCGGCGTTGCGCGCCAGCAGGCTCAACTGGCTGACCAGATTTTTGATATCGTGCATCACAAATGCAAAGCGGCGGTTGAATTGTTCGAACTGCCGGCTTTCGGTCAGTTCTTCCTGGCTCGTCGCTTCTGCGAGGTAACTGGCAAGCTGGCGCCCTACCACCCGCATCATATCAAGGTCTTCCCAATCAAGACCCCGCTGGATCGGCGGGCGGGCGAGGATCGCAATTCCGGCCAGCCGACCGAAATGGACCAACGGCACAACCGCCCAAGCACGCATTTCATCATACAGCCATTGCGGGATCGCTGCATGATCGACCTTGTCATCTTCATTCTCGCGAACCTGGTCCATCAGCAAAATGTGTCCGGTCCGCTCGAAAAAGGGGATGGTCTGCGAGTTTCCGGCATGGACCGGGATTTCCGCGGTCGGCCAGTTCCAGCGCGCTTGCAGCACGAGGCGTGATTCATGATCGCGGGTGAGCAGCAATCCGGCCGGCGATTCAAAAATGTCGGCCAGCGATTTGATGACACGTTCGTGGAACGGCGCCGCTTCGCTCGGAAAGCCGATGGTTTCGGCAAAACGCATCCATTCGGCCCGATAATCGTAGCGATGCTGGAAGAAATTCTTTGCAATGATGACATTCAGCCACGCGCGAAACTTGCCTGACGGCAAAATCAGCAATGCCGCCAATGACATGGCAAAGATAAGGGTAATCTGCGCCATCCGCGTATAGGATCCCCCCACCAGCTGCAGCGCGCTGGCGAGCAACATCATGCCGAAAAGATAGGCTCCAATGGCCAGCAGCGAGACCGACTGGAAGGTAACCGATCGCGACAAACGGATACGCCAGTTGCTGTTGCGCCGCGTTGCCATTGCAAACACAGGGGCCAGCATTGTCATGATGATACCGCGCATCGCAATGAATTCGGCCGGCCAGTCACCCGAGAGATAGCCGATGGTGTATAGATTGAGATCGTACATCCACATCGTGGCCAGCGCGACCATTGGCAGGCTGATGCCCCATCGCGCTTCGGGTGCCGATACGGTGTAGAGATTGTGCACGAGCACAATGGCCCCGATGGCGAAGATCATGCGCAACAACTGCACCGTTTTTGCAGCCGCCGCGCTCGCCTGCGCACTATCTGGAAGCGCCGCCAGCAAGGTGAAATCGATAATAGGCTGGAAAATCAAGGCCAGCAGCAGTGCGCCGTAAAGCATCTTGATTGTGCGGGGATGCGAATTGCCTTCCACATTGGAAAGCAAGGCATAAAGAAAGCCAAGCCAGCCCATGTTGCGCAGGGTTTCGCCGCTTGAGGCCAGCAGGCTTCCCGGGCCGCCAACTATGGTGGCGATGCCCCAGAGCGCGGTTATTGCAAGCGCACCGATCAGTGCAATTTGCTGGCGGCTTTTGCTGCCGAATTGCTGGAATACCCAGATCGCAAGCGCGGCATAGAAAAAGCCGACAGCGCAATGCCCCCAGAAACCGAGCGATGCCATGACCGCGCTCACCTCAACGCGCCCCTTCCGGCCAGATGATCACACGGATCGTCTGCAACAGGATCAGTAGATCCAGAAATGGGGTGTAATTCTTGGCATAATACAGATCGTATTCCAGTTTCTG
>DASUDM010000316.1:0-4101 GCA_036275575.1 Sphingorhabdus sp.
CGCCGAGCGTTTTCGGGCCATCGGCGCCGATGGCAAGCGCATCGGCATAACCCTGGGCCTCATCGACGCGGCGCTCCAGATCGTCGAAGCGGCTAAATGCGTCGCGAACCTTGTCACCATTGTACATGGTGCGCAGCTTGACCTGATTTTCGGCGCTTTCGAGGCGCGTCATCAGGGCATTCTGACGGGCGCGGGCATCGATCAGTTTTTTCTGCAGCTTGTGGATGTCGGCCTCCGAAGCCTTCAAGGCATCATCGAGCACTGCGACCTCAGAGCGAAGCTGATCGGCCATGTCGACGGCCTTTTTGCGTTCGACCAACGCTGCCTTCGCCAGATCTTCGCGATCCTTAGAAAGCGCCAATTGGGCCTTTTCCGTCCAATCATTCTGGAGATGGTCGAGCTTGGCGATGTGACGCTGCAGCTCTTTCTTGTCGGCGATGGTGCGGGCAGCTGAGGCGCGCACTTCCACCAGAGTTTCCTCCATCTCCATGATGATCATGCGGATCAGCTTCGCCGGGTCTTCCGACCTGTCGAGCAGGTCGGTGACGTTGGCGGCGATGATATCGCGAGTCCTGGAAAATATGCCCATTGGGTAACTCCGGAAATTGAAACGATCGATCGGTTTATACTCTGCTCTAAAAGGGGGGACCGGGGCAAGCTCGGTTAGGGGAGCTGGGGATGAGCTTTCGCGCCCCGGTCGACGGCTTGTGGGGTCAGGCAAGATAGGCACTAACGCCGACAGGCCGGTAGGACTGTTCTGCTGCATGGTGGCTGGCATCTTTCTGCTGGATGACAAAGGACGAAAGCCCGAATGCGATTAGAAGCAGCATCGAGATCGACGCGCCGACGATTGTTCCTGTCGGCTGCTGGGTTTCGGTCTGGTGTAGCTTTTGCATTTTCTTCCCTCTTGGTTTCGGCCTTTGTGTGGCTTGCCAGACTATAAGCAGGAGGCGTGCCAATTTGCATGAAATGGCGCAAATCCGCGATTATCCATTTCAGCACCATGAAGTTCAGTTCACTTGGCAAGGTAAATCTTGCCAAATGGTAGTGAAATATGCCAACAGTGGGGAATGGAGCGTGGTGTTCAATTTATCGGGCAATCGTCGGCATTCCTTGACGCAGTCGAGAGGGCAAGCCGTGCGGCACAGCTTAATCGTCCCGTCCTAGTTATTGGAGAGCGTGGGACTGGCAAGGAACTGATTGCCGAACGTCTGCACCGCTTGAGTTCCCGCTGGGATGGCCCGCTGGTAACAATGAACTGTGCGGCATTGCCGGAAACCCTTATTGAAGCGGAACTTTTCGGTCATGAGGCAGGCGCATTCACCGGTGCCACGCGCGCGCGTGAAGGAAGGTTTGAGGAAGCCCATGGCGGCACGCTGTTCCTAGACGAACTCGGTACCTTGAGCATGGGAGCGCAAGAGCGTCTGCTCCGTGCAGTCGAATATGGCGAGGTGACACGTATTGGCTCGTCCAAACCCGTAAGGGTCGATGTGCGCATCGTCGGAGCGACAAATGAGAGCTTGCCTGACATGGTCGAACGCGGAAAATTCCGCGCAGACCTTCTTGATCGATTAAGTTTCGAGGTTGTCACACTGCCGCCTTTACGCGTCCGTGAAGGCGATATTGAGGTGCTTTCGGACTATTTTGGCCGGCGTATGGCAACTGAATTGGGTTGGGATGGGTGGCCGGGATTTGGCTCTGTCGCCCGTCGCGCCATGGAAAACTACAGTTGGCCGGGTAATGTACGCGAACTACGCAATGTCGTTGAGCGAGCGGTATATCGCTGGAATGATCCCGATCAGCCAGTCGATTATGTCCAGTTCGATCCGTTTGAGAGTCCCTGGATCCCTAAAGCAATGCCTTCGTCGCCGACACGGGACGATGAAAGCGGCGGAGGTTCTGCCAACGTTCAGTCGAATGGAGAAGGGGCCTCGCGCCATTCAACCGATTTTTCTGCGCTGAATGAGGCGGCGATCAAGGTTGGTGATTTCCGCGCAACCACCGAAGCCTTCGAAAAAGCGTTGCTTGAGCAAGCATTGGCGCAAAACCGTTACAATCAGCGCCAAACCGCCAAGGCGCTCAACCTGACTTACGATCAGCTGCGACACAGCCTCAAAAAGCACGATTTGTTGGGTTGAGATTTGAATTTTAGGCGACGACGAGTCGATAGCCTGTATCGAGCGTTTCTGCACTCATCAGCTTGCCATAGCGTTTTTCCCATTCGCCGTTTTCAAGTTCGCTTTCAAGGCGCTGCAGCGCCGAATCTGCTCCATCGATTTTCCAGAAGGAGGACATGCCCTTGCGGATAATTGGATCGAGATAGGCGCGCGGACGGCGCCAATAAGCATATAGGAAGCCGTCGCTGCAATCGTGGGGAACCGGTATTGTGGAAATCGTAACTGGCCCCAACCACTGCTCATAGTCGGACAGATGCGGCATCTGCCCCTCGTCAAGTTCGACAAGCTGAGGAAGATAATCGGTGAGCCAACAGCCATGGTGGGTCGGATCAAACGTCAACAAGACGATTGGGCCCTTCGTGACACGCCGCATTTCAGCCAATCCTGCTTTCTTGTCCGGCCAGTGATGAATGGTCAGAATTGCCATGGAAGCATCGAAATGCCTGTCCGGAAACGGCAGGGCTTCGGCACTTCCCTGAATAGCGTGGGCAGAACCCGGCGGGCGTTGACGGAGCATCTCGGCGGAGGGTTCAATAGCTGTCACATCGCGGTCGACAGGCTCATAACTACCTGCGCCAGCCCCTACATTGAGAACAGATTGCGCATCACCCAATGCGGCATTGATAAACGCCGCAATGCGTGGATCGGGCTTGCGCAAGTTGGCGTAGTCGGCGCCGATTATGTCGTAAGTCGCGGGCATGATTGGTATTTTAGCCTGATGCCGCGTTGCAAGCAAATTACCCTGTCTGATTGGCCCGCTCGGTGCCCTTGCCATCCAGATTGAGGGCAACAAAATCCCAGTTGATGGCCTTGTTCAAAATTGCCTCAATATGGGCTGCTCGGTCGTTGCGATAATCGATGTAATAGGCATGTTCCCACACATCGAGGATGAGCAGCGGCGCATCGCCGTGCTTTACCGGGCAATCGGCATCGTGATAGCTTTTGATTTTCAGTTTCTTGCCATCAAGCAGCAACGCGGTCCAGCCGCTGCCAAAATGGCCGGTGGCCTCTTCCTTGAGCCTGGACAGCAACTCGGCATGCGAGCCGAATTGATTGACAATCATCTCTGCGAATTTGCCGGCCGGCATTTTGTTATCGGGGCTCAAACATTGCCAGTAAAAGCTGTGGTTCCAGATTTGCCCGACTTGGTTAAACAAGCTGCCCTCAGCGCATTGGATCAATTCAACGAGCGATTTTCCCTTTAGAGCTTCATCTTCACCAATAAGTTTGTTTGCCTTGTCGACATAAGCCTTGTGGTGCTTGCCATGATGATACTCAAAGGTTTCGACTGAAATCAGATCACCGAAAGCGGCTTTGGCGTAAGGGAGTGCGGGGAGCGTAAACATCCAATATCCTTTTGTTTTGACGCCGATGCAACGCCGGCATGCGCCATTCGAATATGGGATTCGCTATGTTGCCTAGCCATATGCAACGGGACAGGTCGGTGCGCCGCTGCGATGGATAGCATGGTTTGATGGACTGCAAAAAAGGCGACAAAAATGCCGCCTCTCTCTGTAAGTAGCTGCTCCCGGAGCTATTCAGCAAAACCCACGAAAGTCGCGGCCTCAGCCACTGATTTTCGCGGCGGTACAACGGCGTTGGACGGAAAGTCCATATCCGGCCAGCCGAGCGCGATGCTTTTCATGATGACCTGATCGTCTGCGATTCCGGCATGCTCACGAACGACCGGGGATTGCATGATGCCCTGGCTGTTGATCACTGTACCAAGTCCGCGCGACCATGCCGCATTGACCAATGCAGTCGCAACGGCGCCGCAATCGAAAGGCGTATCGTCGCTGCCGTCGAGAACCTTGTCATAAGTGATAATCACACACACCGGCGCGTCGAACTGGCGGAAGCCGCGCAACACCCAATCCTGTCGCTTTTCCTTATCGTCGCGTGCAATACCCATAGCGCCGAAGAG
>DASUDM010000317.1:0-2848 GCA_036275575.1 Sphingorhabdus sp.
GCGTCTTCGAGTGCTGTCTTGCCGCGTGGGCGGGTGCCGGCGATCGGGCGAATGGTGACTTCGCCATCGCGCACGCGCACAAGTATTTCAGGGCTTGAGCCGATCAGCGCAAAACCGGGCATGTCGAGGAAATAAAGGAAGGGCGAAGGATTAATCCGTCGCAATGCGCGGTAGAGATCGACCGGAGGCAACGCGAAGGGCAGCGAGAAGCGCTGCGCGAGCACGACCTGGAATATGTCTCCCGCCGCAATATAGTCCTTCGCCTTCAACACCATCTTTTCATATTGGCCAGGCGAAAGTGCGGGGGCCGGATCGGGCAAGGTCGCAAGTTCGGCATGTGCCACAGCTGCAGGAACGGGTTGTGCAAGTTTTGCGGCGGTCGCGTCGATCCGGTCATAGGCAGCTTCTATCAGCCTGTCGGTATCGCCGCCTTCGGGCCAGATTGGTGCAGCGATATAAAGCCTGTCAGCGAGCCGATCGAACACCAGCACGACCGTAGGCCGAACGAACATCATATCGGGCACGCCGATGGGGTTGGCAGGCGGACGAGGCAGTTTTTCAACGAGGCCTATCGTCTCATAGCCGAAATGGCCGACAAGGCAGGCAAAGGCTGCGGGTAGCCCTTCGGGCATATCGATGCGGCATGCCTCGACCAGTTTGCGAAGACTGGCGAGCGCGCCTTCACCGGTTGGAGCAAATGCCGCGCGGTCAGTCTGCCAATTTCGGTTGATTTCGGCTTGGTCGCCATCGGCACGAAAGACAAGGTCGGGAGCCAGGCCTATCAGGCTGTACCGGCCACGCACTGCACCGCCCTCAACCGATTCAAGGATGAAATCGCCGCGTCCGGACTCGAACAGCTTGAGCGCAGCCGACACCGGGGTTTCGGTGTCGGCAATCAGATCGCGCCAGACGATTGCCGATTGGCCCGCATTCAGTTGCGCGCGTGCGACGTCGGACGGGCGGGCAGAGCTGTTGTCGTCCATACCCGTCCGTAAGGCCTTACTGTGCCGCATCCTGATTGGTCAGGCGGCGGCGGATATCCTTGATTGCGCTTTCATTCTTGCTTACGCCAACTTCCGTGCGCGCAGCGCTAATAAGCTGGGCGGCATATTCCTGTTGTAACAGGCTGAGCATTTCTTGCTGCCGCGCTGCAACCAGTTGCGGGTCCTTGCTGGCGTCGCCCTTGATGACCTCGTTGAGGTGCACCACAAACCAGCCTTGGTTACGTCCAGCATCCAAAGTCTTTGCAGTGCCCTTTTTCATGGCAAACATCATGGCCAGCGGGGGCGGCATCTGCTGACCTTCGCGGTTGAGGTCCATCCGGCTGCCCGAAACGGTTTCCACCGCCGGAAGTGCAACGCCCACCGCCTTCATGGCTTCGGCGAGCGATTTTCCGGATAACACGCCGCGTTGCACTTGTTCGGCAATCGCCTTTGCGCGCTTTGAACCTTCTGAAAGTGCCCACTGCTGGACAACGATATCGCGCACTTCAGCCAGCGGCGGCGGTGCGGCTTCTTCAAAATCGGCAACCGCAACCATAGCGAACTTTTCACCCGGCACGATTTCGATCAGTTGAGCTTCGCCAT
Organism: Sphingorhabdus sp.; assembly: GCA_036275575.1. Classification (GTDB taxonomy): domain Bacteria; phylum Pseudomonadota; class Alphaproteobacteria; order Sphingomonadales; family Sphingomonadaceae; genus Sphingorhabdus_B. The sequence continues at coordinate 1,587 of DASUDM010000317.1, forward strand.
CGGTTTCCATCTCGAATGCGGCGGGCAGGATACGCTGCATTTCGGGGATCGGTCGATAGGCAGGTGATGCCGGGTTCTGGCCATTTGCAAACAGCTTGGGCGTGGTTTCGACCTTCAGGCCATTTGCTTTGGCCATATCTGCGATGGTTGCACCACCGGCGAATTCATCTTCGATTTCCGAAGTCAGATCGGAGAGCAACTCGGCCTTCTTTTCAGCTGCAATCGTCTTGGCGATTTCGGCGCTGACAGATGCAAGCGGGCGGGCAGCGATCTGGTTGACCGCATTCACCTTGACGACATACCAGCCAAGTCCGCCACGGGTGGGTGTTGCCGTCTTGCCTGCAGGCGTTGCGAACACTGCGTCAGCGACTGCCTTTGAGGCGGAGCTTGTGAGGGCTTCACGGGTAACGCCGTTGCTGTTTGTCGCGCTGAGGCCGAGTTCGCTGGCGACTGCTGCCATCGACTGTCCAGCATCAAGTTTGGCAAGAGCGGCCTTTGCCGCAGCTTCGGTCGGGAAAACCAGTTGGCTGATGTCGCGGGTTTGCGACGCGGCATATTGTTTGGCATTGGCTTTGTAATAGTCAGCAATTTCCTGCGTCGTCGCATCGGCTTTGTCGTTCACGATCGACGCATCGAAAAAGGCATAGCTGATGGCTCGCTTTTCCGGGATGGTGAAGCGGGCGGAGTTGGCACGATAATAAGCCTGAAGCTGCGCATCACTGGGCGGCGTGGTCGGCAAGAATGCCTGCGACGGCACAAGGGCCACGTTACCCGAACGCTTCTCAAGTAATAGCGAAGCATAAGGCAGGACCAGGCTGTTCGGAGCAGGTGCGCCAACGCCGGCAACCGGCAGGATTTGCTGCGCGTACAGATTCTGAGTGAAATCGTCGCGGATCATCGCTTCAGTAAGATCAAGACCCTGTAAAAAGGCTTGAAAAGCCTGCTCGCTGAACTTGCCATCGGGCCCGGTCACATTGGGAAGCTTGCGAATTTCGGAGTCGACAAGGCGCTTGCTGACGGCAATGCCATGTTCTTCGCCAAAGGCCGAAAGGGCATAGCGGTTGATCAGTCGCTCGAGCGTTCCATCAAGTCCGCCGCTCTCTACGAATTTGGCCATATCAAGCGTTGGATTGTCACGGCGCTCAGCGCGCAGGCTGTTGTCTAGCAGATCCTGGAATTCACCAAGACCGATGCTCTTTTTACCCACCTTGGCTACATGACCCTGGCCCAATCCGCCAAAGCTGCCCGAACCGGTGACATCG
>DASUDM010000318.1:0-5707 GCA_036275575.1 Sphingorhabdus sp.
GACTGCGAGGAATTTGGCGTCGCCCGGCTCTGTCACATGGACGAAGGGCCGGCCATCGCTGCCTTTCCCGTAAAGCCGCCCACCCTGTTCAAATGTGTGCATCCCGAAATCTTCAAGGAATGACTTCATCGCACCAAGGTCAGGTGCCGCAAAGCGCACATGCGCAATGTCTTCGATCTTGATGACCGGCATCGCCTCTCCTCCTCGATTCGTTTTTGACTATTTGGTCAAATAGATTGCAATTGACTATCTAGTCAAGTATGAATCGGAAATGGCCAGCAAAGCATCTCCATCACCTGCCAATCCTTCACCCCGCGCCGCACGCACCCGCGCGGCTTTGATTGCGGCGGGGTTTGAATTGCTCGTCGAACGTCCGATCGATGCCATTCCAATCGACGATGTCGTCGCCAAGGCGGGCGTCGCCAAAGGCAGCTTTTTCAATCACTTTGCCGACAAGCAGGATTTCGCCAACGCGATCGCCACCGAAGTGCGGCTAGAGGTGGAGGCACTGATCACAAAGGCGAATGAAGGCGTTGCCAATCCGGTGGAACGCATTGCAGGCGGCATGCGTGTTGCCGCTGAATTCGCGATGGCGCAGCCGAAACGAAGTGCGGTGCTGCTGCGCTCGCAAGGCTCATCAACCGCACGCGCCCATCCGCTGAACCGCGGTGTAGTCGGCGATTTCGAAGCCGCATGTGCACAAGGGCTGCTGCGCCCCGAAGCACAGGAGAGTGGCGTTCTTTACTGGCTTGGGCTTTGCCAGGCAGTAATGACCAACATTGTTGAACGAAAACCTCCACGTGAAGATGCCCTCAAACGCCTTTCGGAAATGCTGGTATTGGGCCTGACTGGCCTCGGCGTTTCAGCGGATGACGCGCGGAGCATCGCGGCCGAGGTTTAGCGGCTATACATCACGCTTGCATCGACCCGCGCCTTGTGGCTCATTTCGCCCTGCCCAAAGCGGTGGGGGATGAAATGGCACCGCCTTGATCGGAAGGGGCCCTATCATGCGCCACAAATTGCTTGCCTTGCTGTTCCTGACAACGTCGTCGATGTCGCTCGCAGAGCCGACACCAAAGGAGCAGTTGCTCCAGCCGCCTGCCGATGCCCGCCATTACACCATCAGTTCCGAGGCAGGTAAACATGGCGATATCTGGAACTGGAAAACCGCCGACGGCAAAGAGGCCTACCGGATGTCGATGTCGCTGCGCGGCTGGATCACCGAGACAGACCAGACCACAACATTGGGAGCCGATGGTCGGCCAACAACAATTTCCATTCGCGGTTTCACCGATTCGGGCGATGCGAGTGAAGAATTCAGTGTCGATGCCAACGGCATCGCAAAATGGAAGACCGCCGTCGACGAGGGCAGTGCGCCTTTTTCGAACAAGCGCTACAGCACTTATGGTGGCCCTTGGCTCGCAGGTGAGAACGACATCAACGCGCTCGTTGCGGCAGGACCAGCCGGGATAGACCTTCTTCCCGGTGGGCGCGCAAGCATCAGCATCGGGAAGTCGACCGAAATCGACGGACCGGCAGGCAAGGAAACGGTCAAACTGGCTTTCATAACCGGCTACGGATTCTCTCCCGCACCCTTTTGGCTCGACAGCAAGAACCAGTTTTTCGGCAATGCCGGTGTGATTTCGCTGCTGCCTGCGGGGTACGAGAAGGTTGGTCCCAAACTCAAAACCCTGCAGGAAGAGGCTCAGGCCGAAATGGTGCGTGAGGTCGCGAAGAAATTCCTCAGCCCTGCCAATCGCGCGCCAACACTGATCGAGAATGTGTTGCTCTTCGACTCAGTCGCGGGGCGCTACCTGCCCGGCCGATCGGTGCTTGTCGAGGATGGCAAAGTGAAAGCGGTAGCGGCGGCCGGAGCGATCAAGGCACCTGCTGGCACGATCCGGATTGATGGGCAGGGGAAGACACTTGTTCCCGGTTTGTGGGATTCGCACCTGCATGTCGGCGGCAATGATTGGAACCTGCTGCAGAATGTGGCGACTGGTATCACCAATTTCCGCAGCCCGGGATCGATGATCGATGAATCGCTGAGCATTTTCAAACGCCGCGCTGCGGGTGAGCTGCTCGCGCCCGATGGCAAGGTCGCTGTCATCATCGATCGCAAGGATCCGCTTGCCGCGCAGGGTGCCTTGACAGTGACATCGGCAGATGAGGCGGTGGCAGCGGTTCGCAAGATCAAGGAAGCCGGCTTGTCTGGCGCGAAATTCTACACCTCGATCACGCCCGAATGGATCGCACCGGCAGCAGCGGAGGCTCATAAACTGGGACTGCACGTCAACGGCCATGTTCCGGCCGGCATGCGCCCGATCGAAGCTGTACGCGCGGGTTATGACGAGATAACCCATATCAACTTCATCATGATGCAGGCGATGCCCAAGGACGTGGTAGACAAGGCGAACACTGCAGCCCGCATCGAAGGGCCAGCCAAATATGGCAAGGATGTCGATCTTGATTCAGCCGAAATGAAGGCCTTTTATTCCGAACTGGCCGAGCGGAAGACGTTCGTCGATCCGACATTGGTGGTCTGGGAAGGCAGCTTGACGTCGGATGGTAGCGCCATTTCACCGGCTTATGCGCCATATGCAGCCATTTCCCCGCCGGCAATCTCGCGCAGCATGAAGATTGGCGGCTATCCGCTGTTCGACGGGCTGACTCGCGATGATTTCCGTGCCAGCTATGCAAAGCTGGTCGGCCTGGTCGGGCGACTCCACAAGGCAGGCGTTCGCGTGGTCGCCGGCACCGACGGATCTGGGCTGGAGCTTGTTCGCGAGCTAGAGCTTTACCAGCAAGCAGGGCTCAGCAACGAAGAGGCATTGCAGACCGCCACCATTGTCCCCGCCCGGATGACGGGGATGGCGGATCGCTTTGGATCCATCGATCCGGGCAAGACAGCCAGCATGATCCTGGTCGATGGCGACGCCTCAAAAGACATGGGCGCGCTCCGCCGGATTTCGACTGTGTTTCTTGACGGCTACCGGCTGGACGCCGACGAGCTGCGCACAGCGAGCGGTTTCAGCGGCGCTCCGAAATAACCAATTGGGGCTGGATCAACCCAGCCCCAATATCTTGCGCTCGATCGCGATGCCCGGGGCAAAACTTGGGCGGCCGAGGATCGCCGCCAGATAGGCAGAGAGTTTCGGATAGGCCGCTGCGTCCGGTGCGATGCCGCAATGCGCGACATTCACGAACGGGCTAACGACTGCAATGTCGGCCAGTGTCAACCGGTCAGCCACAAGGAAACCGGAAGCAGGGATCACGCTTTCCAGATAGTCATAGACCGGCACCATTTCGGCTTCGCCCTGCTTGGCGGCTTCCTCATCGCCCGGTTTGCCCATGAATTTGGGCGAAACGACGCGGTTAAAGAATATCTTGCCGCCTGCCGCTGTAACAATCGTATCGGCAAATTCGTCAAACCAGATTGTGCGGGCACGGTCCGCCGGATCGGCCGGGATCAGCGCAGGATCGGGATATTTGGCTTCGAGATAGGTGACGATTGCCGTCGAATCGGAAATCTTGAAATCTCCGTCGGCAAAACCCGGCATCTTCCGGAACGGGCTGCAGGCAAGGAAATCGGGATTGGGATCGCCAAGGCCTACCGGAACCTTTTCAAGCTCAAGCCCCTTCTCGGCAGCAAAAGCTGCGACCTTGCGAACAAATGGGGAGAGTGGTGCACCATAGAGAATCATTGCAGGCATCCTTCAAATTGACCGATGCACCATGAATGCCATGAAAGTTGCAATTTGCAACGGATAATTGGCTTTACTTGCCAATCGCGGTGAAGCGGGTAAGCCCTTGATCCTGAACCGCCACGGGGGATGCAATGGAAGGCTTATTACTGCTGATTGCGCTGGTTCTTGCCGTCTGGCTGCTCAATCTAAACGGTCGCATCAAATTGCTTGAAGAGCGTATTGCGATCTTGGTCGACAGGATGAATGCCGGGTCGGTGGCGCCGGTTGCGGCGCAGCGCGATAGTGCGGAGGAAGAAACTAAGCCAGCCGCCAAAGCCTATGCGAGCCGCAAACCCGCTACAGTGAAGGGTGATGTGCCGGTTGAACAGCCGCGCGCCACAATCGCAGCCCCGCCGCCACGTCCGGAACCAGAGGCAGAGACGAAACCTGCGAGAAGCTGGAGTTTCGAGGAACTGGTCGGCGGCAAACTGCCGATTTGGGTGGGCGGGATATCGCTTGTGTTCGCGGGCTTCTTTCTCGTCCGCTACACGATCGAAGCAGGTTTGCTTGGTCCCGGAACGCGGTCGGTGCTGGCTACATTGTTCGCATTGATTTTGATTGCAGCAAGCCAATGGGGTGGCCGGTTGCCCAAAATCGGCGAATCCTTCAGCGCCGATCCGCGCATTGCACAATCGCTCGCAGGCGCTGGTGTCGCGATCCTTTATGGCACACTCTACATGGCGGCAGAGGTTTATGGACTGATCGGAATGGCGGTCACCTTCCTGCTGCTGATTGCGACCACAATAGGTGCATTTGCGCTGGCGCTTCGCCATGGCCCACCCACCGCATTGATGGGCCTGGTAGGCGGTTTTGCGGCTCCATGGGTCGCCGGGCTTGGGGCGAACAACGTGCCGGCCCTGTTGTTGTATCTAGGCGTGTTCCTTGCAGGCCTGTTTGGTCTGGCATTGTGGCGGCGCTGGTTGTGGCTGTTGCTGCTGGCAAGCGGCGGGGGAGCGATTTGGACAATCGGGCTAATCGTCGCCGCTGAAAGCGCACTACCTTTGATCGGGCTGTTTGTGATTGTTGCAGGATCTGCCGCAGTCCTGGTCGGGGACCGGTTTGTGGGCAGCGATCCAAGGCTCGAAGCCGTGGCGCGTTATGCCCCGATGGGGCTGGCATTGGTGCAACTTGCGATGTTGTTGCCCCGGTTGGAGTTCAGCTGGATCGGCTGGGCCTTTTACGGCGCGCTGTCGGCGGCTGCGATCGCGCTCGCCTTGCGCGACGAGCGGCACTTGCCAAGCCTGTTCGGCGCCTTGCTCGTCTGCCTGATGCCGCTCGCGGCTGGCTGGGAAGGCGATGCACCGCGCGGAATGATGGCAGGCGCCTCTATAGGGATCGGCCTGCTATTCGCCATTCCCGCTTTTGCTCGCGCTGTCGAGGACCGGGTAGGAAAAGCCTATTGGGCCATGCTCGCATTGATGGCGCAGGCCATTCCCTTTGCTGCCGCCTTTTCTGCGGCCAAATCCAATTTCTCCGATTTCGGTTGGGGTGTCACATCAGCGCTTCTTGTGTTGCCTGCCTCTTTCATTGCCTGGCGCTGGCAGAATGCTGTTTCGCGCATCGACCAGGTTGCGCAGGTCGCAAGTGCGGCGCTAGCCGCTGCGATGGGTTGGCTGGCCCTCACGCACCTGCTCCCCAATGACTATTTCGCGAGCGCGACATTCGTTGTTGCCGCGGCCTTGGCGGCATGGGCTACGCACGCCAGCGGGCACGGCATCCGCAAGCTGGCAGCCATCCCGACTGCATTCGGGATATTGGCATTGGCGGCAGGTTCGTGGCGGTTCCTGGATGCTTTGTTCGACGCATTGGGCGGTGAACAACTGATGGTCTCAAGCCTGCCAGCACTCGGCGATGCAGCCAAGCTCACCTTGTTGCCGGCATTGTTGGCGCTGGCGATCGGTGCCTTGCCTTTGTTCGGACTCGGTCGGCTGGCCCGCAGGGCTGTATGGCTTGCCGGGGGC
>DASUDM010000319.1:0-5200 GCA_036275575.1 Sphingorhabdus sp.
ATCACATGGGGTGGGAGATGTTTCCGCGGGCAATCGTTCATGGACCGTTGGGGCAATGGCTGATAACCGCGACCCACCATCAAAAGCATCATGATGCATATAAGGGGAATTATGGGCTCTACTTCCGTTTTTGGGACTGGCTTTGCGGCACCGATCTTGGCCTTGGCGATTTTGGCAGGGCAGGGCGCGGCACAAGCAGCGGATGATGCATCACTGACGGTTTCGGTCAGCGGCCTGCGTAACCAGAAGGGGCAGGTGCACGTTTGCCTTACGGCCAATGCGAAGGCTTTCCCCGATTGTTCGAAGGACCCGGCAGCTGTCAAACGCACGGTGAAGGCGAGCGCGGCTGCATCGATCCAGTTTGAAGGGATTCGCCCGGGCACATATGCCTTGTCGTTGATCCATGACGAAAATGGTAATGGCAAGCTCGACACCAGCCTTGCCATTCCGCGTGAGGGTTTCGGATTTTCGCGCAACCCCAGAATCGCTTTCGGCCCGCCCAAATTCGCGTCTGCGGCCTTTGATCTGCAGGGCAATGTGACGCAGGGCGTTAAAATGAAATATATGCTTTGATCTTCACTTTTTGATTTTGGTCAATTGCAAGTTGAAACGCACCCGCGATTATCTCCTCCGAAAAGAGGAGATGGAACATGCTGGACACATTGGAGCGCAACGAGTCGGTCGGCTCGGCCGGAGATACCGAACATTTTGACGTCCTGATTGCGGGGGCAGGCATTTCGGGGATCGGCTCGGCCTATCATTTGCAGCAGCAATGCTCGGGCAAAAGCTATGTCATCCTTGAGATGAAAGACACTTTTGGCGGCACGTGGGAGACGCACAAATATCCCGGCGTGCGTTCCGACTCTGATCTGTACACCTTCGGCTATCGCTTCAAACCTTGGGTCGGCGCGCCGATCGCGAGCGCGGACGAGATCCTCAAATATATGGGAGAGGTGATAGAGGAAAACCATATCGGCCCCCACATCCGCTATGGCCACCGCATCACCGCCTGCAAATGGTCGAGCGCCGACAATCGCTGGACGGTTGAGGCAATCCGGCTTTCGGACGGTTCAAAGGCCGTCTTCACCTGCAACTTCCTCTGGATGTGCCAGGGATATTACGACCATGAAAAGCCCTACATTCCGGATTGGGAGGGGCTGAGCGACTATAAGGGCCATTTCGTCCATGCTCAGCTATGGGATCCACGGACCGATTATGCGGGCAAGCGAGTGCTGGTGATTGGCTCCGGTGCAACCGCCGCGACGGTGGTTCCTGCCTTTGCCGAAAAGGCCGCGCATGTGACGATGCTGCAACGCTCGCCGACCTATTTCTTCTGCAGCGAAAACAAAAATGAACTGGCGGACCGGCTGCGCGAAATCGGCATCGATGAACCGACCATCCACCGCGTGGTGCGTGCACAGATCATGTACGACCAGGACATGATGACCAAGCGCTGCCAGACCGAACCCGAGGTGGTGTTCGAGGAACTGAAAGAGCTCGTCCGCGCCTTTACCGGCAAACCCGATTTCGAATTCGAACCGCATTTCACGCCGAAATATCGCGTATGGCAGCAGCGGCTGGCCTTCTGCCCGGAAGGCGATGTTTTCCGCGCCGCAGTCGAAGGCAAGCTGACCGTGGTCACCGACACCATCGACCGCTTCACCGAAAAGGGCGTTCGCACCAGCTCGGGTCAGGAAATCGAGGCGGATATCATCGTCGCCGCTACCGGTTTCCGCCTTTCGGTGATGGGCGACATCCCGTTCAGCGTCGATGGCAAGCCGGTCAACTGGAACGATACCGTCACCTATCGGGGAATGATGTTCACCGGCGTTCCCAACATGGCGTGGGTGATGGGCTATTTCCGCGCGAGCTGGACGTTGCGTGTCGACATGATGGGCGATTTCGTCTGCAACCTATTGAACCATATGGACAAGATCGGTGCCAAACGCGTCGATGTGCAATTGCGGCCCGAAGATGCCGGAATGCCGCTCTCCCCATGGATTGAGGAGGATAATTTCAACCCCGGTTATCTGATGCGCGGGCTCGATAAGCTGCCCAAGCGCGGCGACAAGCCCGAATGGCGGCACAACCAGGATTATTGGGCGGAAAAGGACCAGATCCCTGCCACCGATCTGACCGGCGCCGAATTCAAATATAGCTGACAGCTAAAGGACGAAACATGCAAATCCCCACCCATCTCGCCCAGACGATTGTCGATTCACGGGCCTATGCTGCCGGCGATCCGGTTGACGACGCCTTCCGTACCATTCGCGCTGAAATGCCGCTCGCTGTGGCGGAGCCGGAGGGGATGGAGCCGTTCTGGGTGGTCAGCCGCCATGCCGATATCATGACGGTCGAAAAGCAGCCCGAAGTCTTTCACAATGGCGACAAATCGACCTTCCTGACGCTCAAGGAAATGGAGCCGATGGTGCGCTTCATCACCGGGGGCGAACCCAATCTGGTGCGCAGCCTCGTCTCGCTTGATGGGCAGGAGCATAAGGATTTGCGGGCGGTGGTCTTCCCCTCGGTAACGCCCAAGGCGTTGCGCGGATTGGAGGATGATATCCGCAAGATCGCCAAAGCCTTCGTCGCCGAAATGCTCGAAAAGGCACCCGAATGCGATTTCGCCACCGATGTTGCCTTCCTCTATCCGCTCCGCGTCATCATGACCGTATTAGGTGTGCCGCAAGAGGATGAGCCGTTCATGCTCAAACTGACGCAGGAACTGTTCAGCAGTGCAGACCCGGAACTCAACCGCGATCGCAAGGAAGTAAATCCTGCCGAGGCGCTCGATGGCCTGCGCCGGACGATGGAGGATCTTGAGGCTTATTTCGGGGTAATGACCGAGAAATTCCGGGCCAACCCGACCGACCAGGTCAACAGCCTGATCGCCAATGCCAAGGTGAATGGCGAATATCTCAACCGCCGCCAGCTGATGGGCTATTACATCATCGCTGCCACCGCCGGGCATGACACGACGTCGAACACGACCGCAGGTGCGATGTGGGCGCTCGCCGAGCGTCCGCACCTGTTCGAGCAATTGAAAGCCGATCCGGGCAAAGTGAACGCCTTTGTCGAGGAATCGATCCGCTGGGTGGTGCCGGTGAAACATTTCATGCGCAGCGCGACGCAGGACACCGAAGTTTCGGGGCAGAAGATCAAGGCGGGCGACTGGATGATGCTATCCTATCAATCCGCCAACCGCGACGAAGCGGTGTTTGACGATCCGTTTGAATATCGCATCGACCGTGAACCCAACCGGCAGATCGCCTTTGGATATGGCGCGCATGTCTGCCTTGGCCAGCATCTTGCGCGCATGGAAATGCGGATATTGTGGGAAGAATTATTCCCGCATTTGAAATCGATCGAACTGGCAGGCACACCGCAGCGGACGATTTCCAACTTCGTCTGCGGCCCCAAGCATGTCCCCATCCGCTTCACGCTGAATTGAGATGGCAGAGACGTTCAAACGCTATCGCTGCACTTTTTGCGGGCAGGAATATGACGAGGCCGAAGGCTGGCCGGACGACGGCATTGCCCCCGGCACGCGCTGGGAAGATGTGCCCGACGATTGGTATTGCCCGACCTGTGGTGCGGAAAAAGCCGATTTCGAAATGATGGAGATTGGGTGATCGATAGAAAGTGTACAAGACGACAATATTAGCGCCACCCCTTGTTCCGGAAATGACTATCCATGTTTTCGATAAAGGCCCGCACGGCCGGAGCGGCTCCGCGACTCGCTTCGAACAGCAGATGGACAGGCAAGTCCTCGAACTTCAATTCCGGAAGCAGCGCTATCAGCCTACCCTCCTTTAGCGGCTGTTCGACCTGATAGCTTAACAGATTGGCGATCCCGACCCCGGATTCAGCCGCCGAAATTGCAGCGGAAACGCTGTTCAGTCTCAGCTTCGGCGCGACCGAGCGAGCGGAATCGCGACCGAGTGCGAACCGCCATTCATTAGCACTGCGCGGGCCTGTCGTGGCTATCAGTCTGTGCTTGAACAATTCGTCCGGGCTTTGCGGAACGCCGTATCGGGCGAGATAGGCCGGACTGGCCACGATCGTCGGACGAACCGACCCGATGCGTTTCGCCTTGAGCGACGTGTCTGCGAGTTGCCCGATCCGGACAGCAACATCGATGCCTTCCTCGACAATCCGGATATTCCGATCGAGCAACATGAAATTCACCGACAGCTTGGGATGGCGATCGAGCATTTCGGTGAGGACAGGCAACACATGCAGGCGCCCGAACATGACCGGTGCGGTGATGTGGAGCTCTCCCTGCGGTTCGCTCAGCCCTCCCACCAACTCGCGCTCTGCCTCCGACAGTTCGGTAATGATGCGACGGGCCTTTTCAAGAAATCCTGCTCCTTCATCTGTCAGAGCGACCGCGCGGGTGGAGCGATGGAAAAGCGCGACGCCAAGTCGCTCCTCCAACGCACTTACTCCTCTGGTCGCCTTGGGAGGGGATATTCGGAGCGCTCGCGCGGCACCGACAAAGCTGCCGGTGTCGGCAACAGCGACGAAAATTTGCAGTGTCAGCAGTCGATCCATATTATTCCATTATTTGAAATTATATAATGCAGCAATTGAAGATTATCTAAAATTAAGGAATAATCTATTTGCCATCGCACTGACTGACAGGGAACACCGCGATGGCACAGAATTACATCCACACGCTTTTCACCGATGCCTCGCGTGCCATGCAGGAACGCGAAGGCTCCCGGACCGCCTATGCCCGCATGGAGGATGGCGCCACTGGCGAACCCGACCAGTTGGGCGAAAAGGAAGCCCTGTTTATTGCGGCGCGTGACAGTTTCTACATGGCCAGTGTCACCGAAGAAGGTTGGCCCTATGTCCAGCACCGGGGCGGGCCTGCCGGTTTCCTGAAAATGCTGGACGGCAACAGGCTGGGTTTCGCCGACTATCGCGGTAACCGCCAATATGTCAGCACCACGAACCTCATCCATCAGCCACGCGTGTCGTTGTTCCTGATGGACTATCCCAATCGGCGCAGGCTCAAAATCCTGGGTACGGCACGGATCGTCGAACTTGACGACGACGTCGCGTTGGTCACGGCGCTGATGACGCCCGAGTATAGTGCGACACCCGAGCGGGCGTTCGTGATCGATGTCGTCGGCTTCGACTGGAATTGCCCCCAGCATATCACGCCCCGTTTCACCGAAGCGGAAATCGCACA
>DASUDM010000320.1:0-7317 GCA_036275575.1 Sphingorhabdus sp.
CGCAGCCTACAATGCGCAAAAGGCCGCATGGCGATTGGCAAAAGAAACGGGTTCGCTGATGCCGCCTGCCAACATTCTGAACGCGCCGACAAAGCTGATGAAGGATATCGGCTATGGCCAAGGCTATGCCTATGACCATGATGCCGATGAAGGTTTTTCCGGATCGAATTACTGGCCGGAGGAAATGCAGCCAGCCGAACTTTACAAACCGGTCCAACGTGGGTTGGAGGCCAAGATCGCAGAGCGACTGGCCTATTGGGAAGGGCTGCGAAGGGAGAGGCAGAGGAAATGAGTTATCGCGCCGCCGTCTGTACGGCACTGACCGGGCCTGACAGTATCCAGATCGAAACCAGAGAGCGCTCGCCGCTCAATCCCGGTGAAGTGCGGATTGCGATCAAGGCGGCGGGGCTCAATTTCCCCGACCTGCTGATGACCTATGGCAAATACCAGTTCCGCCCCGATCCGCCGTTTGTGCCGGGCATGGAGTTTTCAGGTGAAGTGATCGAAGTTGGCTCTGAGGTGACCGGATGGAAGCCTGGTGATGCCGTGATGGGTGGCGGCAAAGGAGATTGCATCGCCGAAGAAGCGGTCGTTCCTTCGAGCGCGCTGGTTTCAAAACCCAACGCACTTTCATGGGAAGAAGCCGCGTGTTGGCGGGCGGGCGGGGTTACTGCATGGCATGCATTGCACGACAAGGCCGAATTGAGAGCTGGTGAAACATTGCTCGTTCTTGGCGCTGCAGGCGGCGTCGGTATGGCAGCGGTTTCGCTGGGCAAGCATCTGGGTGCCATAGTTATCGGCACCGGCTCCAGCCCTGAAAAGCGTGACGCGATTTTGGCGGCTGGCGCCGAACATGTGCTCGATCCTGCCGACCCCGAACTGGCCACCAGAGTGAAAGAGCTGACGGGCGGCAAAGGCTGCGATGTCGTGTTCGATCCGGTGGGCGGTGATTTGTCGATCACGGCGACGCGTGCCATTGGCTGGGGTGGTCGCTTCCTGATTGTCGGCTTTGCCAGCGGGGTGACGCCCAGCTTCCCTGCCAACCATGCCCTGATCAAGGGCTATAGCCTGATTGGCCTGCGCGCGGGCGAAGCCAGCCGACGCGATGCCGACCTCGCGGCGCGAACATCGATCGAACTGAAGAAATTGGCGGAAGCGGGCATAATGCGCCCGCATATCTCGCACCGCCTGCCGCTCGAACAAACCCGCGAAGCGTTGCTTGTGCTCGAACGACGCGAGGCTATTGGACGCGTCGTGGTAACTTTGGGCGATTGAGCCCGGCAGGGTCGCGTAGCCGGGCCCAATCGCCACACTGAGAGCCCCACTATTCTAAGTAGAGCGTCGTGTCGTCAGTTTCACTGGTTGGTACGCACCTGGCCGCTGACACGACCACGATTCCCCTGGCCTTCGCCAGCTTTGCGCGTTGTCAGAACGGCGCGCGAACGGTTGCTTTGCTGCTGGGCACCTGGACGCCCAACGACTTCGGCTCTTCCGTCTCCATTCACATCACCCGCGGCAACACGGGGTTTGGAACGGGGTGAAGGCGGTGGGGTGTCCGGCTTGATATCCGAGGCTTTTTGAACGGCGGGAAGCAACAAGCCTTTTTGCGGTTCATCTGGCTTAGGGGCGATTTCTTTCGGTTTTTCTGCGCCCTTTTCACTTTTGGGCCGCTTCTTTTCAGTTTCCCCTTTGACGCCATCCAGTTCCAGCAATGCACCTCCCTGGCCGTGCGCCACACCGACCATGCCAAATGCCAGGGCTGCGGCAATCAACCAATCCTTTTTCATTCTCTCTCTCCTTGTGTCGCATCCCAGTTTCGGGAATGACTCAAAAATAGAGTATTGCTCTAGAGTGTCAATCCACTTTTTCCTTGCTTGTTTTTCCCGGCCGTTTGATAAGGGAGGCATAATGACTGCCGCCAAGCCAAAGACCCGCGACCGCATCCTTGCTTCCGCACGCGAACTGTTTTTTTCCAAAGGCTTGGATGAAACCTCGATTGCTGAAATCTGCAAACATTCGGGCGTGTCGAATGGCAGCCTGTTCCACCATTTCCCGACGAAGGAAGCCATCGCGCTTGAAATCTTCGTTGGCATACGCCGCCATTATTGGGAGCATGTTATCGCAGCGATGGAGGCCGAGTCGACTGTTCCCGCAGCTGCCGAAGCTTCGGTGCGCGCGGCCTTCAACTTCCAGAAACGTTTCGCCGACGAATATACGTTCATGCTCGACACTGCGGCGGCTCCATGGGTGCTTAAGCATACGACCGCATTGAAGGATCTGAACGCTGCCTTTGTCGAACGTGCGATGGGGTGGGCGGCACCCTATTTCATGAAGGGCGAATTGCCGGCACTTTCAATACACACTTTTGGCGCGCTGATCTTTGGCCTGCCGCAATGGATTGCCCGCGAAGCACGCGCCGGATTGTCGGTGCCTGACATAGAGATTGTAACCGAAGAATTGGCCGGCCTGATGCGCAAGCTGTTTGCCGTAGGGGCAAAATAGCGAGTCAAATCATTGCTTTGACTCGCAAAATTGCTGCGCAGCATTATGCGCAGCAAAAATTTGCCAGAGTCTTGATTCTATGGTAAATTCCGTTCGCTTCTAGGCCCTTTGGGTCGCATTATGGGGGGAGCGAAAATGGATAGTTTCCAAATAGCGGGTTACGCTTTCGACAAGGTTCTTTTCATGGAATGGGCGGAGAAGATATTCTTCGCCCTTGTCATTTTGGGTATCACCTGGGCGCTAGCAAAAGCGGCCAAATGGACGTTCGCCAAGATGGTCGACCAGATACCTTTCCTGCAACGCGGGACATCAGGCGGCGAGAGCGTCGGCATGGCGCTTGGCAAGATCGTTTCTTTGCTCGTTTGGTTGTTTGGCTTGCTGGCAGTGCTGCAGCAATTGGGTTTTGACAGTGTGATAACGCCCGTACAGGGGCTGTTAGGCAACTTTATCGGTTACCTCGATAACATCGTCTTCGCCGCTGCCATATTCTTCATTGGTTCGATGATCGCTGGCATCGCCCGCGATCTTGTTGAAACGGCGCTGGGCGCAGTCGATTTTGACAAATGGGCAAACAAGGGCGGTGTCGAGGCGGTTACCGGCAACAGCGCCATCACCAAGACGATCAGCACTATTGTCTATGTGCTGGTGATCATCCCGGTCGCGATCGCTGCGCTGCAAATGCTCGAAATCTCAGCCATCACAGAGCCGGCGATGAACCTGCTCAACATGGTGTTCAAGGCCATTCCGCTGATTATAGGTGCCTGCCTGTTGCTGGGTATCGGTTTCGTGATCTCACGCTGGGTTGCTTCGCTGATCCGTGATCTGCTCCCAAGCCTCGGCGCAGACCGCGCAATCAACGAACTCGGCATCCTGCCTGAAGGGCGCACGGCTTCTGGCGTAATCGCCGCGATCGTTACCATCGCAATCATGATTTTCTTCGCCATCGCGGCGACCAACATGCTTGGTTTCCCGCAACTGACCAGCATCCTTGAAACGGTGTTGGCGCAGGCTGGCAATGTCGTCTTTGGCGCAGTGCTGATTGCTCTGGGCGTGCTCATCGCCAACATCCTGCGAAACCTGATCGCCGATGCGACCGGGCCGGGGATTGCGTCTAACGTGACCTACTGGATCACAACGGGCCTCTTCGTCTTCATCGGCCTGAAACAGATGCAGATTGGCGGGATGATCGTTGACTATGCCTTTGGCGCGCTCGCCATCGGTGCAGCGGTTGCCTTCGCTCTAGCCTTCGGCCTCGGCGGCCGCGATGCTGCCGCGCGGATGCTGGCAGACCTGCGGGCTCCTGCAGCACCAGTAGCCAAGAAACCTGCCGCCTCGCTCGCCGCCAAAACGGTGAAGCGGGCACCGGCACGCAAGGTATCGACCAAGAAATAGCTGCCTTTACCGAAGCAGCCAATTGGGGCGGGGGAAACCTCGCCCCTTTTTGTTCGGACACTTTCCTTTTGGTGCCCCCGACCGCATATCTACCCGATGCGCCGTTTTTCCCGCTTTGCCTGTGTCGATTGGTCCGGAGCGGCCGGCCAGTTTCTGCCTGGACTCGCAGTGGCGGTTATTGGACCGGACAGCACAGCCGAATTGATCGCGGCCGACCGCAAATGGTCGCGTCAGGACGTACTCGAGTGGCTTTTTGAGCTGGCTGACAAAAGCGAGGATATACTGATCGGACTTGATCTTTCGCTCGGTTTTCCCTTTGTCGATTGCGGCCGATATTTCCCGCAATGGGAAGCAAGCCCCACACATGCCCGCGCGCTTTGGGCTCTCATCGACGATCTATGCGCCGATGACCCGCATTTGGCCGCAAACAGCTTTCTCGCGCATCCACAGGCTCGCCGCCATTTCCGACATGCCAAAGGCGATATCGGCGATCTTTTTGAGGGCAGTATCGGCCGCTTGCGCGAAGTGGAGCGCCACCAGCGCAAGACCAAACAAGCGAACAGCTGGAGCTGCTTCAACCTTGTTGGAGCGGGCCAGGTCGGCAAAAGCTCTCTCACGGGAATGCGGATGATGCACCAGCTTGGTGGCCGCATCCCGGTCTGGCCTTTCGATCCGCTTCCCGAGAGCGGCCCTGCCATCATCGAAATCTACACCGCCATGGCGGCGCGTGCTGCCGGATTACCCGCCAATGTCAGCAAGGTTCGGGATAGCGATACATTGATTAAAGCGCTTTCCGTATTCGATGCACGGCCGCCTGCGCAGCTGGGAAGGCTCGACGACCATGCCACCGATGCCCTGCTTACATCGGCTTGGATGCGCTATGCATGCGAGATTCCAGCTTTATGGACCCCACCCCAGCTGACCCATGAAATTGCGCAAACAGAGGGCTGGACCTTTGGGGTGTTATGACGCTAAAGGGCCAACCGTTGGTGCGCCGGCTTAGCTCAGTTGGTAGAGCACCTGATTTGTAATCAGGGGGCCACGGGTTCGAATCCTGTAGCCGGCACCATATATTTCGGTCAATTGGTTCGCATTAAATCCGACTCACATTGCGAAAAGCGTGATCAACAACCAAATTGCAATCACCAGACAATCTTTCCTTTCGGTTTCATCATAAGAATAGCGCCTTTTGCGATAACGGGTAGAATAGCGTTAAGAATTTTGTTTTCGAGGAACGACGCACCGATGAAGGCATCGGATCAAGTACGATAATCCGATTCCTCCGATACCAGTTGCCAACACCCTTTCTTCATCTTGAAATTCAAATGGTGTGAAGGTCCGTATGGCTCGCTAGTTATCTCATCTTGCCCGGCCTCTCCTCGTATTTCGCTGATTTGCAAACGCTGCCAGCTTGCACGGAAACGCTCGTTGGAGAGTGATACTATCTTAATCGCCACCGGTGTTGGCGAATCCTGGCGGGTATCGTCGATCGCATAACCTTCAGCTGTCTGGACTATTGAAGGCGGTCGATAATATTGTCGGTCCAAAACATATGATCGACCTGCCTCTCGCACTTTCACATAGCGGGCAAGGCTGCTTCGTTGAACCGCCTCGGATGCGAAAAACGCCTCTATGAAGGCTGTTGTGTCGCCCACTTTGCAAGCCGCGGAGGCCTTCACCAGCCAAGGCAGGTCTTCATCCCTTGTGACTGCTCTAACCGGACAGCGCTGGAGCACCAAACTTTGCCCACTTTCGTCATCCCATGTCTTTAACGACATGTTGTCGGTGGACACTTCCAGTTCAATTCGTCTCACCGGGTAACGATCATCACCAATTTCCAATATTGTAGCTGGGAAATCGGTATATCCATAAGCGGCAAGCAGTTTTACGCCGTCGATGCTTTTTCGACTTATCGTCATACCCGAACCGCGATCAACCATTGGCCCGCCTTTGCCACAAAAGCGGCGCTCTGTTTGCCATTCGCCCCAATAGCGCTGTGGAATGGCGGGATAGTCAAATGCGACAGGTGATCCCTTCAGCGATGGATCCTCAAATTGCAGCCCGCCGGAAACGAGCAGAAGCAATATGGCAGGAAGTAGGCTCATCATTGGCATCAAAGCGCAATCATGGCGCAACGCCATCGTGAAATTCGCACCGGTACATCTCCGGCATTAAAAACGCTGCATTCGTGCGCTAATGTCGCTTTACCAGGCAATGAACGAAAAATTGGTCTCGTTCGCTAGATCTCCCCTGCCGTTCGGGTCGCACACCCCTGATAAAAGCTCATTGCCTGGTATTTGCCTTGAGCACAAATTGCTGCGGCCCTGTCCGAACATGGCTATTTCCTGACTGGAGATATGCCTCCGAATGTACTCTGCACAACAAATGTACTGGTACAAGCAGATCTTAACGCCTGTTTGCCTCAAAGCCACTCAACCGGAATCCATATTCGGCTTGCTTGACCCAAACCGAACGGAAAGTTCCAAAGTTGCGATATTCGGGGCCATCCACATTATCATTGCGGACCTTTATTGAGCCTTGAACGATGACGTCGCCCCCCAATTCGCCCGAATATGCCGTCGGTTCGAGACGATAGCGCTCAAACCGGTCTTCGGTTAGAATTTGCGCCAGATCATTGCTGTTTTTTGGGAGAGATTGACCAGGCCATATGAATTCAACCTTCTCCGCCAGTCGCGCACGCGTCCCGGCTTCGTCGCTGTTCCAAGTTGACCAATAGCTGGCGCCTTCGAGGAAGTTATAGGCCGTCGCTGCAGATTCACGTTGGCCGCCGAGCATGAAACAGTCATATAGTTTTGTTCCCGCCCATGCCTCCCCATAGCCCTCTGGAGCAAGACCTGCGCAAATGGGCAGTTCGGCCAACGCAACTTCGGCCAGTTCGTCGAAAAACCAATTGCCAGGATGCTCACCACAGACGTCGCCCATGCGCGATCGAAAAGCTCCGGTGCTATCGATCATTTGTAGCGTAAAAGCCGCGCCTCCGGTGCAGATAGAGTCATCTTCGTACAGGTTGGTGTCGATCAATCGGGCCTTCGCAGTGATTGCGCGCCAAGACTCGTCGGAAAGGCGAACCCGGAAGGGTGCCAACGGAATCCGACCGATGGGGGTACGGCGAATTTCGGCAACAGGCGTTCCGCTGCGGTCCTTTTTAAATACCAGCGCAAGTGCGCCTCCCAGTTTGAAGTTAGCCGAAGCGACAATCAGATCACTTCCTTTCGGCTGGCTGCGATACAGGGATGCAAGCGGTGGCAAGCCAAACTGGGCGTTGATTCGGCGCCGCTCGCGCTTTGTGCATTCAGGAAATCGGTTGAATTCACTTCGGCAGCGCTGATCGTGGGGCCCTAGTTCAGAGGTTTCAGCATGCACCGGAGCATGAAAAATGACCAGCGCCGATACCAGCACACT
>DASUDM010000321.1:0-8240 GCA_036275575.1 Sphingorhabdus sp.
GTCCTCGAAAACCCGATCCTCAAGGGTTTCCCGGTGTTCGACGTCGCCCGTGTGGAAGTGCTGCGTGGTCCGCAGGGCACCCTGTTCGGCCGCAACACGCCGGCAGGTATCGTCAAGTTTGACAGCGTCCGTCCGGATTCCGACCAGAACTACTTCAAGGGCAGCTTTGGCCGCTTCAACTCGGTCGGCCTTGAAACCGGCATTGGCGGCAAGCTGAGCGATAGCGTTTCGGCGCGCGTTTCGGGCCTCTACCAGCGCCGCAGCGACTGGGTCGACAATATCGCCGATCCGGGCAGCAACGACCTTGAAGGCTATAGCGACATCGCGCTGCGCGGCCAGCTGCAGTTCGCACCCAGCGAAGACATCAAGCTGCGCGTTACCGGCCAGTATCGCGACTTCAAGGGCACTGCCCGCGTTTTCCGCGCCAACATGTTCGTTCCCGGCAGCAATGACCTGCGCGGCCTCTCCAGCGTCACCAGCGAGTTCGAACGCGACAAAGTATGGACCGACGGTCTCAACTTCCAGCGCCTGAAGCTTGCCAGCATCGCGAGCACGCTTGAATGGGATCTGGGTCCGGCAACGCTAACCTCTGTCACTGCATGGTGGATGGGCAAATATCGCAGCCGCGGCGACATCGACGGTGGCTTCGGCGCTGCGTTCCTGCCGGTTTCGGGCCCGGGCTTCATCCCTTTCCCCGCACAATCGCGCGATGACGTTCCCGATCTCGACCAGCTGACGCAGGAAGTCCGTTTGTCGTCGAACAATGACGAAGGCCTGAAATGGCAGGCCGGCATCTTCTATTTCGACGAAGATCTGGGCATCGCTTCGTACAATTACGACAATCCGCGCGATCTGAACCCCAGCGTTACCGCGCTGCAGCAGCAGAATTCGAAGGCGTGGGGCGTATTCGGTAGCCTGACCTATCCATTGACCGAGCAGTTCTCGATCACCGCAGGAGCCCGCTACAATAACGACAAGCGCCGCTTGGATGTCGGCCGCAACGGCTTCTTCGGCGCCATCGGCACCGGCTTTGCCCGCGTCAAGGACGACAACCTGACCTGGGACCTGAGCGCAACCTATGAAGCCAGCGACGATATCAACCTCTATGCCCGTGTGGCAAAGGGCTATCGCGCACCTTCGATCCAGGGCCGTGCTCTGTTCGTCTTCACGACGGTGCAGGATGCGATCAGCACCGCAGATTCGGAAACGATCCTGTCGTTCGAAGGCGGCGTGAAGGCCAATCTTGGCAACCGTTCGCGCTTCAACCTGTCGCTCTACAAATATGATCTCAACGATGCGCAGCTAACCGCGGTTGGCGGCACCAGCAATGTTGCCAAGCTGATCAACGCCGACAATGTCGACGGTTATGGTTTCGAAGCCGAATTCGAAACCCGTCCGATCGATAATCTCGTGCTGACGGCGGGCCTCAGCTACAACCGCGCGAAGATCGATGATCCCAATGCCTTCATCACCGGTTGTGGCAGCGGCTGCACAGTGACCGATCCGGTTCGCGCCGGTTCGCCTGGCATCTATTCGATTGACGGCAACCAGCTTCCGCAAGCGCCCAAATGGTCGGCCAACTGGACCGCCGGTTATGGCATCCCTGTCGGCAGCGGCAGCGGCGAAGTCTATTTCTTCACCGATTGGGCCTATCGTTCGAAGGTCAATTTCTTCCTCTACACCTCGGAAGAATATAGCGACGATCACATGCTCGAAGGCGGCCTTCGCGCTGGCTTTCGCAGTGACCGTGTCGACATCGCGGCGTTTGTACGCAACATCACCAACGATGTTTCAGCCGTTGGCGGCATCGACTTCAACAACCTGACCGGTTTCGTCAACGAACCGCGGATCTGGGGCCTCGAACTTGGCCTGAAGTTCTGATCGTTCGGAAAAGTGATAAAGGGGGCAGGCATGCGAGAGCGTGCTTGCCCCTTTCATTTGTAGGCGCTAAGGGCGCCTTTCTTCGCAGATGCGAATCTGCAGGGGTGTAGCTCAGCTGGTAGAGCATCGGTCTCCAAAACCGAGGGCCACGGGTTCGAATCCTGTCACCCCTGCCATTTCCTTCGGGATGGCATTTTCTCCTTGAACATTGGATGATTGCTACTCACACAGGTGTAAACAACGCTGTGTGAGGAGAATGGCGTGCAGCAGGATGTCGGTTCGACTGCCGGGGAAAGCGATGCGGAAATCAACCGCCGCACTGCCATCTATTTTTCCGCAAGTGTCGGCCCGATTGCCATCATGGGCCTGCCGCTTTCCATCTATTTGCCGCCATATATCAGCGAAGGCGGGGTCGTTGCTGTTGCACTGGTCGGCCTCATGTTTTCAATCAGCACGCTGTGGGACGGCATCGTCGATCCCCTGATCGGAACGATGATCGACCGCAAATCGAAAGGCGATGCCCCGCACCGTGTATGGATGGCACGCGCCGCCGTTCCGCTGGTGTTGCTGCTCGCCTTGTTGGTCAGCATCGGTGACCGGCTCGAATTCTGGGCGCTGCTGCCGCTCTTGCTGCTCTATTATTCTTGCTACAGCCTATTCGACGTCGCCCATCTGGCATGGGGATCAGCGCTTTCAAACGGCCGTTCAGAGGTCAGCGCGCGCTTGTTCGGCGCTCGCGAATATACCGCGAAATTCGTGCTTGTTGTCGCCTTTGCCGCTCCCGCGCTCGCACAATATCTGATTCCCGATATCAGCCTACAGGGCCGGATCATCGCCTATGTCAGCCTGGTCGCGATTGCGATGCCGATGGCGTTGATCGCAAATCAGAAAGTGCCGGGGCGCAGGGTGACGATCGAGCCCGGATTTGGCTGGCGCCGCGAGCTCAAACTGTCGCTGCAATCGCCTTCGCTGCTGCTCATCATGGTAGTACATTTTCTCAACGCCTTTGCCTTCGGGGCTATGGCATCGACCTATATCTTCTTCGCCGAAGCCTATCTCCGGCTGGACCAATATGGCTCGCTGCTGCTGTTCCTGACCTTTGTTGGCGGGGCGATCACCACGCCTTTGTGGGTCTATGCCGCACGCAAATTGGGCAAACCAAAGGGGATGACATTGATGTGCTCAACTCTCGTCCTGTTTCTTATCGGCGGAATGCAGCTACCGCTGGCCGGGGCGCTATTGCCGTCCGCCCTCTTCACCTTGATCCTTGGCGGCGCATTCATGGGGTTGATCTTCATCTTCGGGATGATTGCCGATTATGCCCCGGTCGATGCGCAGATTTGCGGGCGAGACCGGACGGCCTTCATTTTTGCAAGCGGCAACCTTATGCAGAAACTGGGAAACGCTTCCGCCCTCGCACTATCCTATTGGCTCTTGGACTATTTCGGTTTCGATCCAGCCAATGCCGAGGCCTATGGCGAGGTTGTCCGCAATATCTGGGCCGGTTTGCCTATCGCAGCTTGGGGGCTTGCCGGTATCATTGCATTATTGCTCGTCCGCCAACCTTGGGCGCAAGTGCGACAGTTGCCGCTTCCCCACAAGCCTCTGGCGAGTTAGGCTAAGCACATGGAAAGCGAGAACTGGCAAGAGTCGATAGCCGATGCCGCACGCTTTGACGCGTTGCGCGCCCGGTATGATCGTGATGGCTATCTGATATTCCCTTCGGTGCTGCCGGCGGAGACTGTGGCGGCACTGCGCGAAGAGCTTACACCGCATCTTCAGCAGAACATATCCGGACGCAATGATTTCGAAGGGCTGAAGACTAACCGTGTCTATGCCATGCTGGCCAAATCCCCCCTCTTTGCAGAACTTGCTATCCACCCGCTGGTGCTCGCCTTTGCCGAGGCGGAGCTGGGGCGCGAATGCCAGCTCTCTGCCTGCCTGGCGATCAATATTCACCCTGGCGAAACGGTGCAGCCCTGGCATTATGACGATAGCCATTACCGCCTGCCGCGGCCGCGCGGCTCGCTTGGTCTCTCGGCCTTTTGGACCATCGACGAGACCACCGAAGAAAATGGCGCGACCGAAATACTGCCGGGCAGTCACCTGTGGCCTGAACAGCAAATTGCCGGGGGCAATACATTTTCGACATTCAGCGATCGCAGCGAAAAGAGCCAGGACCATGATCCCGGTGCCCGGCCTGATGCCGTAAAGGCGATAATGCCCGCGGGCTCGCTGATGATCGCCAAGGGAACTTTGTGGCATCGCGGCGGCGCGAACCGTTCACAAAAGCCTCGCCTCATCATCACCCCGCAATATTGCCCCGGTTGGACAAGAACGCTCGAAAATATGAGCCTCGCCGTACCGCCCGAAATTGCCGCTACGCTGCCCGAACGCGCCCGCGAGCTGATCGGCTATTCGATCCATCCACCGTTCATGGGTTATGTCGACGGCATGCACCCACGGCGTTTGATCGCTTAGTTTTGGTTTCATCGTTGCTGAAACATAGCTGCACCGGCCCACGCCCCCACCCGGCCTCCCAATCAGAATATTCTATGGGAGGCCGGGTGGGGCGTGGGCCGGTGCCGTATCTTACCACAAAAGCAAACCCGCTTGCGACTCCGCGAAATCGCCGCTAAAGGGCTAGTCTTTCCGAAATCGGAACCTATATCGCTCCCGGCCTGAAACCGAGAGCGATGGCGGCTATCCGGTGGGCGCGATTACAGGAAACAGGAAAATGGCAAAAACCAGCCCCGGTGAATTCATTCGTCAGGTGCGTGCCGAAATCGGCAAGGTCGTATGGCCGACCCGTCAGGAAACGACGCAGACGGCAATCATGGTGCTGATCATGACGATCATCCTCGCCATCTTCTTCCTGGGCGTTGACGCCTTTTTCAACATGGTGGTGAAGGGGCTGCTCAGCCTCGCGCAGTAAGCGCATCGAACCTCAACAGGCCGAAAGACTGATACACATGGCACGCTGGTACATCATCCACGCTTATTCGGGTTTTGAAAACAAGGTCCGCGACCAGATTCTCTCCGAAGCGGAGCGCAAGGGCCTCGCCGCGCTCGTAGAATCGGTCGAAGTGCCGACCGAGCAAGTCACCGAAGTCCGCCGTGGCAAAAAGGTGAAGGCCGAGCGCAAATTCTTCCCCGGCTATGTGCTGGCGAAACTCAACATGAACGACGATGTCTACCACCTCGTCAAGAACACTCCGAAGGTTACGGGCTTCCTCGGCGCGAACAACAAGCCGCAGCCGATCAGCGAAGCCGAAGCCGCGCGCATTCTGAACACCAAGGAAGAACTGGCAGCCGCGCCGAAGAAGCGCGTCGCAGTCGATTACGAAATCGGCGACCAAGTGAAGGTGATGAGCGGCCCGTTCGCCAGCTTCAACGGTGTGGTCGAGGAGCTGGATTTCGACAAGAACCGCGTCAAGGTTTCGGTCAGCATTTTCGGGCGCGCAACGCCGGTCGAACTCGATTTCGAAGAAGTCGAATTGATGAAGTGAGGCGTGCGCGCCCGCTCAATCAAGCATGTTCTTCGACATCGGCCCCATGCAGGGCAAGGCGGGTACGTTTATCGTAATCGCCCAGCACGGCTTTGGTCAGACCAAAATCGGTTATCGCCAATATGACGAGTTCGTCGGTTTGCGAAAGGTTGCGTGACTGGTGAAAGGCCCAGCGGGGAACGAACGCAAGTTCACCCTGTCCAAGGCGCAGATGGGCATCGCCAATCCGCACCTCGGCTTCACCGCTCATCACATAAAATAGCGACTCATGGGCGTGCTTGTGGAGTTCGTTGTTGCAACCTGCTGCGATCCGGACAACGCGGACGTCGAACGCCTGGGTCGCGGGAAAATCAAGCACATCAACCGTAAAGTCGATGCCCAGTTTTGCATTGCGGTTGCGATACAGTTCGCGATGGGTTCGCATGGGATCTGTAGCAAAGTCATTAATCGCCCGGTCGGGCGCGAGCGGCTGGCGCGCTTCTATGGCGCCAACCAGTGCAAGCAATTCTGCGTTCATTACCAATATCCTTGTAAGGCAGTTTTCAGGCGATAGGCCGCATCAAGACAGCACGGCGTCGGCCCGCTCACGGCACGTCAGTGCGCGTTCGTACAGCCAATCCCAAAACGATGAACGCAACGACAATGCTTTGATCATTCCGCGGCGCAAATCGGATTTGCCTTGCGGAGCGAGGGCAAAAGCGAGCGAAATTTCCTCAAGCGCTTCCTGATGGTGATCGTCGACGGCCGTATGCAACGGAAAGAACACGGTATCGCGAGGGTGCAGATCGGTGCGCGCCAAAGCTTTCACAAAGGGCTTGTAGATGGTGCTCACGATGTTTTCGGTACCTAGCCCCAAAGCACCCAAGGCTTCGGCAGCCGAACCGTGCGTCAGTGTCGCCAAAAAGGATTCGCGCCAGCAAATCAGTTCGATCGCTTCGGTTTCCGGATCATAAGGCGCCGTCAATCCGTTTGCCTGGCGGAACCGAAGGAACAATTGCGGATGTGGGACACCCTCGATCCACGACCGTTCTACGCCAATCGCCGCTAGTTCGGCATATTCCTCTTCTTCATAATGCCCTGATTCCTCGGTCAGGTTCTGAAGCAGACTGTTGCGATGGGCCGGATTTTCCAGCTTTGAGATCACGCTGGTGAGGTAACGCGGAAAATGCAGCGAATATCCATAATAATGGTCGGCAAAATCACGCAAGGCCCATCCTGTATCCGGCAAGTCGCCCGTGGCTAGTGCATCGAGATACGGGTGCTGAACAGCGCGATGGTTCAACGATTCTTCAATCAGATCATTTATTTGTACGGACACTTGGCCTCCCAAATACTTATTGCGGTTGCCCCCGAAGAGGGCCTCTAATGCAAAGTGGTTTGCCGCTGGAGCCATCGAGCCGTACCAGTGCATCTTAACAGCGCTGACCTGATTGCGCATATCCTCCGCCGTGATCTGACAGGGCCAGGCACCTATCGCCCCACAATGCTTGATTTTGCGACTCCTTTCCCCTAAGCGCGCGCCTTCGCTTGTTCTTGTAACATGTGATTCCCGTGCGGGAGGAAGGCGCCAAGACGAATTGGGGCCCTCTGTTTGACCGCTTAATTTGATCCTCCTTGGCCTCCGGGCGTTGGCGGAGAAAGAATGAAAGGAGGCCTCTCATGGCCAAGAAGATTGACGGCTATATCAGCCTGCAGGTGCCCGCGGGCGCCGCAACCCCCTCCCCGCCGATCGGCCCTGCGCTCGGTCAGCGTGGTGTGAACATCATGGAATTCTGCAAGGCGTTCAACGCCGCAACCGGCGACCTTGAAAAAGGCACGCCGATCCCGACCAAGATCACCGTATTCTCTGACAAGAGCTTTACGTTCGCGACCAAGTCGCCGCCGGCAACCTTCCTCATCAAGAAGGTGCTTGGCCTGAAGTCGGGTTCGAAGGAGCCCGGCAAGGTCAGCGCAGGAAAGATCACGCGCAAGCAGCTTGAAGAAGTTGCAACCTTGAAGATGAAGGATCTGAACGCGAACGACATGGACGCTGCGGTCAAGATCATTGCAGGCTCGGCTACGGCCATGGGCCTCGAAGTGGTGGAGGGCTAAGCACATGGCTAAACTGACCAAGAAGGCAAAGACCCTCGCAGCGCTCGACGCTGAAAAGCTCTATGGCGTTGATGAAGCGCTGAAGACCATCAAGGAACTGGCCACCGCCAAGTTTGATGAAACCATCGAAGTCGCGCTGAACCTTGGCGTTGATCCGCGTCACGCCGACCAGATGGTCCGTGGCATGGTTTCGCTGCCTGCAGGTACGGGCAAGGACATGAAGGTCGCCGTGTTCGCACGCGGTGACAAGGCCGAAGCGGCAACCGCGGCTGGCGCCGACAAGGTTGGCGCTGAAGACCTGATGGAAGACATGCAGGCCGGCAACCTCAACTATGACCGCGTAATCGCGACGCCCGACATGATGGGCATCGTCGGTCGCCTCGGTAAGGTGCTGGGCCCCAAGGGCCTGATGCCGAACCCGAAGCTGGGCACTGTGACCATGGACGTCGCCGAAGCCGTCAAGGCTGCCAAGGCAGGCCAGGTCGAGTTCCGCGTTGAAAAGCAGGGCATAATTCACAGCGGCATCGGCAAGAAGAGCTTCTCTGACGCCGACCTGCGCAAGAATTTCGACGCGCTGGTGGATGCCGTGATCAAGGCAAAGCCGTCGGGTTCGAAGGGCAAATATGTCCGCAAGATCGCGATCAGTTCGACCATGGGCCCCGGCCTGAAGGTTGACGTAGCAGACGTCGCTGGCGCCTAAGCCGACTAAAACCGAATTACGAAAGGGCCGGGGGCAACCCTGGCCCTTTCGCTTTGCCC
>DASUDM010000322.1:0-7958 GCA_036275575.1 Sphingorhabdus sp.
TGTTCCACCTATGTTCTGATACATAGGCGGGCATGGCGAAACCCAAAAAGCGATTTGTCTGTCAGGAATGTGGCACCGTTGCGCCGCGCTGGCAGGGGCAGTGTGAGGATTGCGGTGCGTGGAACAGCCTGGTCGAAGAGGCTGGGGCAACCGTTTTCGAGCTGAAGCATCATCTGCAAAATGGCGGGCGCGATGTCGGGCTGGTCGGGCTCGACAGCGATATCAAACTGCCCGATCGGGCCTCGACCGGGATCGCCGAGTTCGATCGCGCCTTGGGCGGCGGCCTCGTAGCCGGATCGGCGACATTGCTGGGCGGCGATCCGGGGATCGGCAAATCGACCTTGCTGCTGCAAACTGCGGCCAACCTTGCGAAGCGCGGACTCGACGTTGCCTATATTTCGGGTGAGGAGGCGGTCGATCAGGTACGGCTGCGCGCGCGGCGGCTGGGGCTGGGCGATGCGCCCGTGCAACTGGCGGCGGCCACATCGGTGCGCGATATCCTGACCACGCTTGGCGGGGCAAAGCCACCGGCCTTGCTCATCATCGATTCGATCCAGACGATGCACAGCGACCTCATCGAAGGCGCGCCGGGAACGGTGAGCCAAGTGCGTGCCTCGGCACAGGAATTGATCCGTTTTGCCAAGGAACGCGGCACCGCGCTGGTGCTGGTCGGCCATGTCACCAAAGATGGCAGCATCGCCGGCCCGCGCGTGCTCGAACATATGGTCGATACCGTGCTCGCTTTTGAAGGCGAACGTAGCCACCAGTACCGCATCCTGCGTGCGAACAAGAACCGCTTTGGCGGTACTGACGAGATTGGCGTGTTCGCGATGGCCGACAGCGGGCTAGCCGAAGTTGGCAACCCCAGCGCATTGTTTTTGACCGATCGCGCAGAGCAGGTGACCGGGGCGACGGTTTTTCCCGCGCTCGAAGGCACGCGGCCGGTGCTCGTTGAAATCCAGGCACTCACCGTGCGGCTGTCGAGCGGGGCCACGCCGCGCCGCGCGGTTGTCGGCTGGGATAGCGGGCGACTGGCGATGATCCTGGCGGTGTTGGAGGCGCGGTGCGGGCTCAGTTTTTCGACGGCAGAGGTCTATCTCAACATTTCGGGCGGCTATCGGATTTCCGATCCAGCGGCAGACCTTGCGGTGGCCGCGGCGCTGGTGTCTGCGCTGGCCGAGCGTCCGTTGCCTTCCGATGCCGTGCTGTTCGGCGAGGTTTCGCTCTCCGGTGAAGTCCGCCCGGTGGCGCATGCCGGGCTGCGTCTGAAAGAGGCGGCAAAGCTCGGTTTCCAGCGTGCGATGGTGCCACCGTCGGTTCAGGAAACGGGCGGAATGGAGCTCAAGCAGTTCCGCACGCTTGCCAATCTCGTTGACCATATACTCGGGCGCGACTAACCAATCGGCATGACCGCTTTCGACATCATTGTGCTGTTCCTGATCGGCGCTGGCGCGATCTTCGGCTTCATGCGCGGTTTCACGCAGGAAGTGCTTTTGCTTCTTGTCTGGGTGTTGATTGTTGCGGCGATCAAATTCCTGCACGCTCCCGCCACCGAATGGCTCTACGGCCCCGTTGGGACCGAAGCCGGCGCCGCGGTGCTGGCTTTCATTTCGATAGGCGTGATTACATATGCTTTCGGTCGATGGGCCGCTTCAAGGATTGGAGAGAAAAGCCGCAAATCCGTGCTTGGCCCGTTTGATCGCGTCCTTGGTTTCGGTTTCGGTGCAGTTAAGGGCTTGATCGGTGCGACCTTGCTGTTCCTGCTTCTCGTCCTCCTCTACGATGTCGCTTATGGTGGCGGTTCCAAACGTCCCGACTGGATGAGCAAATCGCGTACCTATCCTTTGCTCAACGCTTCTGGCGATGCACTGTCGTCCTTCATTCGCGAGCGGCAGGTAGATTCTGCTGAAGATAACGGCGATGCCGGCTAAATTGGCCGAACCGCCCGTGAACAAAAAGCCTGAACTGTACAGCAAAGATGTGTTGCGGTTGGCAGCGAGCCTTCCGCATGATGACAAGTTGCCCATCCCCGGCGAAATTGCGAGCCGAAGGTCGCCTGTTTGCGGCAGCGAAATCACGGTGGAGCTGACAATAGCGGAAAGCGGCCAAATTGAGTCATTGGCTTTCCGTGCGAGGGCTTGCGCCTTAGGCCAGGCTTCGGCGGCGCTGCTACGGAAATCGGGCATTGGACGCACGGCTGCCGAGATTGCGGCGATGCGTGATACACTTGCAGCGGCGTTGGCAGGGGCCCAGGAATTTAACGCCTGTTGGCCGGAATTGGCGGTGTTTGAGGCTGCGCGTGCATTCCCCGCCCGGCATTCGGCGATACTTTTGCCCTATGACGCACTTCTGGCAGCGCTTGGTGAGGAAAACTGATGGAAGAAGGCCACCATTTCCTTGCCGATATTTTGACCACCGGTGCGCTATTATTGGGGGCGGCTCTTGTGGCCGTTCTGATATTCAGAAAACTGGGGCTGGGTGCCGTGCTTGGCTATCTGGTTGCTGGTATCATTATCGGCCCCGACGGGCTTGGGTTGACGGGAGATCCTGAGACCATCCTGAGCTTTGCCGAAGTCGGGATAATCCTGCTGCTATTCCTTGTCGGCTTGGAACTTTCGCCCCGGCAATTGTGGATCATGCGGCGCGACATTTTGTTGTTTGGTCCGTTACAGGTCGCGCTTTGCGGGCTTGCGATGTTCGCCATCATCTATTTGGTTCTTCCCTTTAGCTGGGAAGCAGCGCTTGTTCTCGGGCTACCCTTGGGGCTCAGCTCGACTGCGCAGGTCTTGCCGTTGCTGCAATCACGCGGACGTCTGAAGACCGATTATGGCGAGAAAAGCTTTGCCATCCTGCTCTTCCAGGACATTTCGATCGTTCCCTTGCTTACGATTGTCGCTGCCCTGTCGCGTGCACCGGCGCCGGAAGGGGCACCCAGCGGGCTTACCCTTGCCATATATGCGGTGCTGGCAATCGTCGGGCTTATACTTGCCGGACGCTATATATTGTCGCCCTTGCTCCGCCTTGTCGGGAGGGTGTCGGAACGTGAATTGTTCATTGTGACAGGCCTTTTCGCGGTCTGCGCCAGCGCAGCGCTGATGCAGTCCATTGGCGTATCCGCGGCACTGGGTGCCTTTGTCGCAGGCGTGATGCTGGCAGAATCGCCTTACCGGCATGAACTGGAAGCAGACATCGACCCGTTCCGTTCGATCCTGCTCGGGCTGTTCTTCCTTGCCGTGGGGATGATGCTCGATCTCGACGTTATATTTGACCAGCCGTTGCTGATATTCGGTTTGGCGGCAACGCTCGTGGTCGTGAAGACTGCGATCATGTTCGGTTTGGGTCGCCTGTTTGGCCTCAAAAGCCGGCCGGCAATCATCATGGCGTTGCTGCTCAGCCAAGGCGGTGAATTCGGATTCGTGCTGTTCGCTGCATCGCAATCGGCATTGCTGATCGAGCCGGAGGCGGCGAGCCTTTTCGGCGCGGTGGTAACCTTGTCGATGGCAACCACGCCGTTCCTGATGATCCTTGCCGGCAGGATCGCCGCGCATAAGCTGCCGGTCGACGTAAAGCTTGATGATCCGGGCCTGGCTGAGCAGGCCAGCGTGATCATTGTCGGCCATGGACGGTTCGGCCAGACGGTGGGGCAAATCATGCAGGCGGCAGGCCTCTCGATCACCATCATCGACATCAAACCCGAACAGATTGATGTTTCTGGCGAGTTCGGTCGCAAGGTATTCTATGGTGACGGCACCCGGATTGATCTGTTGCATCGCGCCGGCGCCGACGAAGCCGATGCCATCCTTTTCTGTATGGATGACCGCTCGGTCGATGCCGAAAGTTTGATGCCCGTACGCGAAACTTTCCCGCACGCGCGCTTGTTTGTGCGAGCCTTCGATCGCCGCCAGATGATCGAGCTCATGCCAACAGAGAATATCAACATTGTTCGTGAAGTATTTGAATCTTCAGTTCATATGGCTAGTGAAGCTCTTGCCCAGCTGGATGTCAGGGCCGATATTCGCGAAAAGGCAGTCGCTGAATTCCGCCGCCGCGACCTTCAGCGCCTGAAAGCGCAGTTCAAGACGGGAAACATGCGTGCAGGATCGCGATTCAGCTTTGGCGTAACCGATTCCGACGATTTTTACCTAGACGAAGGTTAGCGGCTCCGCTCCTCGTCGAGGAACATCGCGACGTCTCCAAGATCGACATCCTTCGCAAGAAAGGTTTTGCCGATGCCGTTCGCGAGCAAAAAGGGCAGCGTGCCTCCGCTTTTCTTCTTGTCGTGCAGCATATGCTCGACCAGCCGCTCGCCGCTCGTATCGACATGAGCGGCACGCAAGGTCGTCGGCAGTCCGGCCTTTTCCAGATGGGCGGAAACGCGTTCCGCATCGCGCATCGGGCAATGTCCCCGCCGCACCGAATATCGGAAAGCTAATGCCATACCGGTGGCTACGCCTTCACCATGCAAGAGTCTGTCGGAGTAACCGGTTTCGGCTTCAAGCGCATGGCCGAAAGTGTGGCCAAGGTTGAGCAATGCGCGGGTACCAGTAAGCTCCTTTTCGTCGGCTGCGACGATGCGCGCTTTTGCCTCGACCGAACGGGCAATAGCATGGCGCCGTGTATTGGGATCGCCTGCGATGAAAGCGTCGATATTCGCTTCGCACCAATCAAAGAAATCAGGCGCGTCGATCAGACCGTATTTCACCACCTCGGCATAGCCTGCACCCAATTCGCGGCGTGGCAACGTGTCGAGCACGTCGGGGTCGATCAATACCAGCGATGGCTGGTGGAATGCGCCAACAAGATTCTTGCCAGCGGCACTGTTGATTGCGGTCTTGCCGCCCACGCTGCTGTCGACCTGTGAGAGCAGGGTTGTTGGCACCTGCACGAAATGGCAGCCGCGTTTGACGATATGCGCCGCAAAACCGCTGATATCGCCGACAACGCCGCCGCCGAGCGCAACAATATGGTCACTGCGTTCGACATGTTCGGATAGCAGCCAATCCACCAGACGCTCCAGCTCAGACCAGCTTTTTGCGCCTTCGCCCGAAGGAAGAAGATGCGCTGCGTAGCCAATTCCGGCTTGCTGCAAAGATGCAGCGAATTGGGGCAGCACATGCTGCCCAACCTGCGTATCGCTAACAATCAGCAGCCGCCCCGAGCGGGCAAAGGGGGCCAGCAATTCGCCAGCCTTTGCCATCAATCCCTGTCCAATCAGCACATCGTAGGGCCGACCTTCTAGACCGACTGTAATCCTGTCCATCAGGCCAATGCCTCCAAAATCTGGTTCACGGTGCGGGCATGCGGCCCGGCATCGCTGCGTACGTGGATGTCCGCTTCTTCGTAAATCGGCGTTCTTTTTGCCGATAGCTCGGTCAGTACCTGCTTGGGATCCTTGCCGACAAGCAGCGGCCTGTGGCTGCGCCGCGATACCCGGTCGACAAGAACGTCGAGGTCGGCATCGATCCAAACCGAACGGCATTGCTGTTTGATAAGCTTGCGGGTTTCATCATTGATGAATGCGCCGCCTCCGGTTGCGATGACTTTGGGTCCTTCGGCGATGAGGCGCGAAATCACGCGTCGTTCACCGTCACGAAATTCAGGTTCGCCAAAGCGTTCGAAAATCTCGGAAATCGGCATGCCTGCGGCCTTTTCAATTTCTTCATCCGAATCGATGAAAGGCAAGCCAAGCTTCCCCGCCAGCAGGCGTCCAATTGTTGATTTGCCGACGCCCATCATGCCCACAAGCACGATTGAACGGCCTGTGCCGTCATTTGTAACACTTGTGCCTTGTTGTCGCGAAGCCATTGCGATGCGCGCTATATATCGGCTAATCCTTGGCGGGAAGCCCTTTGCCAAATGTCGGATTCAGGAGGAAAAGTGCGGGACAGGCCGAAAGGCAGACGCGTTTGGCTGTGGCTGGCAGTGCCGATTGTGCTTGTCGCAGCGCTTTTTTTCTTCGAATGGCTGGGAAGCGAGCAGCCACAACGGCTTGTCGAGATAGAAGTTGAACCCGGAATTCGTTCGGGCCAATGACGGAGAGAGTGTAAAAGACGGATATGGCGAAGCAGCGGATTTCCACGCTCTTGTGCGCAACGGCAGGCCTTGCCGCATTGGTTTACACAATTCCCGTGCTGGGCCAGCAAGGCCCGGAATCGCTTTTGCCACCCGGTTTTAACGATCCCGCACCGCCGCCCGCCGCTCGACCCTCGCCTGCGCCATCGACTGGCCCGGCAACAAATCGCCCCGCCGAAACGGTTCCCGGTTCAACCGGGTCGAGCGAGGTAGTGAGTGGAGAAGCTGCTTCGCCAGACGAGGTGGCTGATGAAGAGGCTGACGAGGAAGAGGAAGATATCGAGCCGCGCTATGATGTGCCGCCGACAGCTCGCCGTTCATTGAAGGCCGTCGGGCTGTTTACCGACCAGTCAGGCGGATTTCCGGTCGACGCCTATGGATCCATTGACGGCAAGTTCCTGACCCAGGTTATCCAGCGGACAAATGGTCCGCTCGCCTCCCGCTGGGGCACGATCATGGTTCGCCGGCTGCTTGCAAGCCGCACCGATACCCCGGTCAATGTCAGCGGTGCCGATTGGACTGCCGAGCGCAGCTGGCTGCTGTTGCGTATGGGGGATGCGGTTGTAGCGCGCCAGTTGGTCCAGCAGGTTGATCCCGACCGCTACACCAAAAGGCTGTTCCAGGTCTCGATGCCGATTTTTCTAGCGAACGCTGACCTATCGGCAATGTGCCCCTTCGCCGAGGAAGGCGCGCGGGTAACGCGCGAGCCGACATGGCGAATGGCGCAACCGATTTGTGCATCGCTGGCGGGCGAACAGGGCAGGGCGACCGCGCTCATAAACCAGGCGCGCGGCCAGGGCTGGATGAAGGGTACGGACCTTCTTCTGGGTGAAAAAGCCGTGGGTGCTGGTGTGCAGGGGCGTCGTTCGGTCAAGATAGAATGGGAGAAGGCCAAAGGCTTTTCGACATGGCGCCA
This sequence comes from Sphingorhabdus sp., assembly GCA_036275575.1. Lineage (GTDB taxonomy): Bacteria > Pseudomonadota > Alphaproteobacteria > Sphingomonadales > Sphingomonadaceae > Sphingorhabdus_B. The sequence continues at coordinate 6,989 of DASUDM010000322.1, forward strand.
TGGTATCGGACAGGCGACAGGTGTCGAACCACCCGAATCGCTTTATGCCGAAGCGGGTCGGCAAGTGAATGGCTGGGTTGCGCAATTGCCGACCGCTTCTCTGGCGGCGAAGATGCGGGCAGCGCCGACTGCGGCAGCGTTGGGCGTTCTCTCCAACCGCGCACTGGTCGATATCTATAGTGTCGCATTTGAAGATCCCGATGCGCCATCACAAATCAAGTCACGCGGCGAATTGCTTCAGGCTGCTTATGCTGCCAGCAGCGATGCGGATAAGGTTGGCGCCATGGCGGATATCTGGGGCAGCAGCTCTGATCCTGTCGACAGGCAATCGGCATTGATTTTGACGGCGCGCGCTGCCGCACTGGTTGCGCCAAGCGAGGATCATGCAGCCGAGGCAGATCGGCTCATCGCATCGATGTTGTCAGCCGGTTTTGACAGCCAGGCCATTCGCTGGGCCTCAATCGTCGAGGATGGCTCGCTGGGTTGGGGATTGCTCGCTTGCGCTGCGCCGCGCTGGCAAGGCAGCGTCAGTGAAGGAGAGCTTGAAGATTTCCGCAGCAATGACGACAGCGACGATTATCGCAAATCCAAGTTCCTGCTTGCCGGACTGGCCGGGCTAGGTCGTGTCGACGCCGGCGCAATTGGCGGCTTTGCCGAAACACTTGAAACCAATGTGCGCAAGCAGACCAATTGGTCGCGCGCCATAACGGCAGCAGCCGGGCGCGGTGAAAGCGGAACGGTTGTTTTGCTGACGGCAGCGGCTTTGCAGGGCCAAGGCTGGCAGGATATTCCGCCTCACCATCTCTACCACATTGTCAGCGCCCTAAGACAAGTAGGCCTCGAGGGAGAGGCGCGCATGATAGCAGCCGAGGCAGTCAGCTGGAGTTGAGGCGATCTTGAGCGGCGGGAGCAAGTTGGGCGCCGATGCAGACTTGATCGAGCGCTTCCTTGAAATGCTGGCAGCAGAGCG
>DASUDM010000323.1:0-4243 GCA_036275575.1 Sphingorhabdus sp.
ATTTGATATAGATAAAATAGTCGTTGATTTTGAGGGTATGGCGAAAGCGACACACGATGTGTTTTTCGAGAAAAGGAAGCGCAAATTTGTACAGAATGAAGCTTAACCAACGACTGCCTTCGGGTCGCTTTCCTTAGTGCCTAAAAAGTCCTAAAACTTGGCGGGATGCGACGTAATTGGCAGATGGCAGGCCGCGTCTGAATTCGCCAACATTTCTGCCGGTCGGGTGACCAAATTGGTCGACCAGCAGCGGACATTCGTTCACACTATTCGAATGGTAGTCATTGGCCATTGTGAGACGTAAGTATTTTTTAGAAATATCGACAGCGGTGTCTAAGCGCTAGCCGAAAAGATCAAACAATGCCGGAAGCTCCTTGCTTCCGGCATATGCAATTTCAATTAGTCATTGGGCCATATCAGTTGACGACGTATCAGACGCCGCATTTGAGGATGCCGAGGCTTCGGTAGCTATCAAGGCATTGCCGCTGGCAGCCAAATCGCTTGCAGGGATCGAATGAAGGGCGCCTCCATTAGAAACGATTACCTGCTCGACTTCACCACGCGAGTTGGCGATGATCTGGCGGACCTTGCCAATCGGCACACCCTGAGGCGTAACGACCGGCATTCCAGGCGAAACATTTGCGGCGCCACCGGCCATGCCGGCCGCCGTGCCAGCGACTGTCAGCGGCATCGACATCAAGCTTGCCGAACCATTGCCCGAAGCCGAGCCCGAGCCCGAACCGGAAGCGGCACCGCTACCGGCGGGGATATTGCCGGCTTGTGAAGCAGCCGCACCGCGCAATTGGGAAGCGGTAGCGCCGGCTATCCCGCTGACACTGCTTACGGTGCCTCGTGCCTGACCGATCGTACTGCCGGATGCCGCGCGCAAGGCGTCGGTGCCGATCAGCTGGGCTTCGGCGCTGCCTTCGCCTGAAGCGTTGCCGCTGCCGCTGGCCGACGCGCCCATGGGCAGGATTGGCGCGTCAACGATTTGCGTTGCGCTTGCCGACCCATCTGCATTGGCGCTGCGATTGGCCTTGACGCGACCAGACCGTCTATCAACCGATTGTTCGCCTCTTGTCTGGGCACTGCCGCGCAATGAGCCTTCGGTGGTACCGCGAACTGTTTCTGTGGTGCGCGATATCGTCCCCGACAGGTCGAGCGACGAGCCAAGGCCGCCGGTAATGCCACCGCCGCCAAGCAATTGCGCCTGTGCCGGAACGGCAGCGAGTGAGAGAATTGAAGCTGCGATGAGAAAATTTTTCATGTCTCGTCCTTTCCTTATTGAGCGGCCAAAATTCTGACCGCTTGAAAAGGAAACGAATGGGGGCTCCGGTTTAATCCGAAAAAAGTTGCAGCATCTATCTGGGGCGGCAGGCCGCGCACAGCAAACCGCGCCCATATTGTGCGTCAGCGCCCTTTTTGCCCAGGTCGACCGCCTCGGCATCCAACTGGCTTCTCCACATTCCCGGTTCCGTGAATGCGAGCCGTGCGGACACCAGCGCGCTCGCAAATGATGTGCCCCTCAGCTTCATGCGTTGTCCCTTAGCATTTCGGCCGAATATGTCTGCGCCCGGCGCTGCATAGTCGAGGTGCAAAGCGCGACCTGCTTCGATCAGCGACCGGTTCTGCCGGTCCACGCCGGTTACCGAAACGACACCAGGATAGGATGCTGGATAAGCAGGGGGCGCTGCCGGGCCGTCATTGCCGACGGCCGCCACAAACACGACACCCTTGGCTTGGCTTTGGCTTACGGCTTTTGCGACAAGGGCATTTTTGGGTCCAACCAGGCTGATATTGATGACCTTGCTGCCGCTTCCAACCAACCAGCCAATTGCCTTGGCAATTGCGAGCGCGTTTCCGCCTGCCTTGTCGGTGCCATAGACATCAGCCACGCGAATGTTCGTAGCGCCAGCATGATTGAGCAACCAGACAATAGCGCTGCCATGGTTGCTGGGGAAAGGCGCACCTCCGGCAAAACCACGGATTTCGCGCACTGGCAACGCGCTGCCCGGAGCGCCATCGACAACACCCACCGGGGTGTTGGTTCGGGCCGAAGCCGATTGTGCAGCCATTACGGGCGCCGCAACAACGGAACCGCTGGCAAAATGAAGATTATCAGCGCTTATGCTCGCGCCGGGCATCAGTTGCGCCAAGAGCTTCTCCGCTTTCGCAAGGCTCATTCCTTCGGGGATATCCAACTGCACATAGGGAAGGTCCAGCTCTTCAATCGTGCCGTTCTCGTCGATCCGGAAACCCGCTGATCGCGCCTTCTCGATCTGATCGGCGCTGGCATCCAATACCAGCAATACCCCGCGCCGGGCCGGGGCGCCTTCGACATCAAGTTCGATTATATCTGCATTGCGCTTCGCAAGCAGTGTGATCCGTTCAATCCGCAATTTCTCGAGCCTTTGAGCCTCACTCAGCGCTGCACGCTCGAGCGCCTTAACATCGTCCAGCATCTCGCCAGTCACGGGATCCAGAATTGTTGTCGGCCGTGGCACCGGTAATTGCGGCAGCGAAAGCTGCGCCGCCAAAGGAGCGGCGAGCAAGCTGCAGGCAAGCAGGAACAGAGCAAAACCAAAACGCATTTTATGCCTATTTACTAAACTACATTAAGCATGGATGAAACGAGCGCGCCCATTCGTTTAATCCGTGGAAGGCAAAGATTCTGGGTACGTCGTTCGAACAAGGGTTGCTGGAGCTGCTGCCTCGGTTGCGTCGTTTCGCAATCGGGCTGGCCGGCCACCCTGCTGACGGCGACGATCTTTGTCAGATGACAATAGAGCGCGCCCTTTCTCGCCGCGAACAGTGGCAGGATGGGACAAGGCTCGACAGCTGGGCGTACAGGATCATGCGGAATATCTGGATTGACGAGAGCAGGGCGCGTCAGCGCAGGGGGCAAACCTTTGTTGACGAGGACGCCGGGTTGCTGGTTGGCGCCGACGGTGCCCAGGAGGCGCGTATGGAACTCGGTGATATTGATCGCGCGATGGCCCGGTTGCCGGAAGAGCAAAGGGAAGCGGTGCTGTTGGTGATGGTCGAAGGCTATTCCTACAAGGAGGCGGCGGAGATTGTCGGGTGTCCGGTGGGCACATTGAACTCGCGACTGGTGCGCGGGCGTGATGCGCTGATGGCGCTTTTGGGAGAGGGATCATGACCATCACTGCCGAAGAACTGGCCGCCTTTGCCGATGGCGAACTGACCGGAGCGGAGAAAGAGCGCGTTGCCGCTGCAATAGCGCGCGACGAAGACCTAGCTCGTCAATTGGAGGCGCACCGCGCATTAAAAACAAGATTGGCGGGTCATTTCGCCCCGATTCTGGAGCAACCGATACCCGATCGACTGACGCAACTGCTCGCCAACAATGTCAAGTACGAGCCTGGCGCTGCGAATGTAGTAGATTTCGCTGTCGCGCGTGAAGAGCGTGCGGCGAAGCGGCGGCTGCCAGCATGGGGCTGGGGCGGGGCAGTGGCGGCCTCGATCGCTGCGGTTGTTGTGTTGTCGACTTATTCGGGTGAGCCCGGACCAGCCTATGCCGGTACCCAAATTGCGCAGATGCTCGAAGAGCAAACCATCGCCGAACAACCTTCCGGAGCGGACGAACGCGTGCTGCTGAGTTTCCGGAACAGGGATGGGGAGTTTTGCCGCGCCTATAATGCCGCAGGCGAAGGTGGCATTGCATGTCGAGATGCCAAGGGTTGGCGCTTGGAAGCGACAGATCAAGGAGAGGTCGGCGGCAAAGCGCAATACCGCATGGCGGGTAGCGATGGCGAAATACTCGAAATCGCCCAGGAAATGGCGGTGGGTGAAGCGTTAGATGCCGATGCAGAGATTGCCGCCCGTAAAGCGGGCTGGCGCGCACGGTAAAACGGTTGGTTGCGCATAACAAAAGGGCTGGCATTTGCCAGCCCTTCAAATTGTGCGCTCCCTTTCAGGGGATCGCAGCGATTTAATCAGCCGACGGTGACGGTTCCTTGGCGATAGCCACGCTCGGCCATTTCTTCGATGTAATCGATCCTCTCCTTGCGCAACTCAACGCCATATTCTTCCCAGGCGTCGCGCCGGTCTTCGATGTCGGTTGCGTGTCGAAGATCACTGGCAAGCTCCTTTTGGGCTTCGGTGACATCAATACGGTAATCGAACCACAGACGGTTTTGGATACCAGCAATCGGGCTGGTGATGATCAGCTTTTCCTCCTGACGAGCAAAAGCCTCTTCATAAAGCATTGGAACAGCTGCCT
>DASUDM010000324.1:0-4047 GCA_036275575.1 Sphingorhabdus sp.
AAAATCACGCCCGATCCCGCTGGCAGCTTGCGAATGGCGGAAAGCAGGCGATCGCCCAGCCGCGGATCCGTCATCAACCAAATGCGCGGGATTGGTTTTCGCAATGGCTGGAATGCGGGCATGGCAGCGGCTATAGCGCGCGGCCATGCCCGATGCGACTCCTGAAAATCCCGCCCAAAGACTCGCCCAAATCGAAGGCGAAATGGCCAAGGCTGCAAAGGTTGCTGGCCGCGCAAGCAACGACATCACCCTGATCGCCGTTTCGAAAACCCGGAGCGCAGACGAAATCACGCCTTTGCTCGAGGCTGGCCACCGCCAGTTTGGCGAAAACCGCGTGCAGGAAGCCGCAGCCAAATGGCCGCAATTGCGAGCAACCTATCCCGATATCCAATTGCATCTGATCGGCCAGCTTCAGTCAAACAAGGCTGAGGAAGCTGTAGCCCTGTTCGATTGCATCCATTCGCTCGATCGTATGTCGCTCTTGACTACGCTCGCCAAAGCGATGGCAAAGACGGGCAAGCAGGTGCCCTGTTTCATCCAGGTCAATATCGGCGAGGAAGAGCAGAAAGGCGGATGCGCCATTGCTGAGCTGCCGGAATTGCTGGCTGCTGCACAGCAGGCGAAGATCGAGATCGTCGGATTGATGTGCATCCCGCCGGCAGAGGTTGAACCGGCGCCTTACTTTGCTTTGCTGGCGGAACTTGCAGCGCGGCATGGCTTGGCGCAACTCAGCATGGGCATGTCGGACGATTTCGGCACGGCGATCATGCTCGGCGCCACGCATATTCGGGTCGGCACCGCCTTATTCGGCGCGCGCAAGCCGGGGTAAAAGCGGGAAGCACAACATGCGTCCGGCAGCGGGCACCAGAGCTTCGCGACAGGCGCCGCCACATGCCTCGGCAATGGCAGGATCATCGGCATCAAGCCCCCCGGTCAATGCGCCTAATGCGGGCAGGATCAGCTTGTTCGCACTGCGCACAAAGCATCGGCGGGATACCAGCCGCCCCCGGATTTCCTGCCGGAATTTCGGATGGAAATGACCGGATATTTCCGGATCCGGATCATCGGGTAGAGCTTCATGGCGCAGGACGAGGCCGTCGATGCGCAATTCTTCATGCACTGATCCGCCCCAACTGGCAGCAATTCCGGGATCATGATTGCCGACAATCCAGTACCAACGATAGGTCGACGTCAAGGTCTGCAACATTTGGGCTGCTTCGCCCTCCAGCCGTTGCTCTCCGCCATCATCATGGAAATTGTCGCCCAGGCAATAAATGGCCTCAACGCCATATCGCCGCCCCAGCCGTGCCAGCTCTTCCAGCGTAGCCCGGCTATCATAAGGCGGCAGGAACTGGCCCGCGATCGCGTAGCTGGACGCTTTTTCCAGATGCAGGTCCGCAACCAGCAAGGCCTTGCGCGCTGGCCAGTAGAGCGCAGCTTCGCCCGCCGCTTCGAACCGGATTTCGCCGAAAGAAAAATGCTGCGTCACACAAGCCCCTATGGGCAAAGCTGCACGGGCTGACAAGCGGTGGCTTTTGCGATAAGGGCGCGCGCATGATTTCGGTTGTCGCCCTTTACCATTTCGCCCCGGTCGCAAACCCGGCCGCGGTTCGCGCTGACCTGCTCGCACATTGTGAAGAGCGCGGTATCAAGGGAACGTTGCTGCTCGCCAGCGAGGGCATCAACGGCACCGTTGCCGGAAACCGCGAGGCACTGGAACAACTCGTCGCACATATCCGAAGCTGGAATGGCTTCGGCGCCATGGAGGTCAAATATTCGCATGCAGCTACGATGCCTTTCGGCAAGCTCAAGGTGCGGCTGAAGAAAGAAATTGTCACAATGGGCGTCGACGGCATCGATCCGCGGTCTGATGTCGGCCATTATGTCGAGCCTGCGGATTGGAACGCGCTTATTTCCGATCCGGACACCATCATCATCGATACGCGCAACGATTTCGAGGTGCAGGCGGGTACCTTTGAAGGTGCGATCAATCCTGAAACCGTCTCATTCCGGCAGTTTCCTGCATGGTTCGATGCCGAAGCGGAAAAGCTGCGTGCAGAAGGCAAAAACCCGAAATTCGCAATGTTCTGCACCGGCGGAATCCGCTGCGAAAAGGCAACGGCCTATGTGCGCGCGCAAGGCTTTGACGAAGTTTACCACCTCAAGGGCGGTATCCTGAAGTATCTCGAAGAGGTTCCGGCAGAGCAAAGCAAGTGGCAGGGCGACTGCTTTGTCTTCGACGAACGCGAGCTCATCGGCCATGGCCTGGAGTTGCGCAAGCGGCTGGCCGACAAGGCCGCTTAACGGCTGGCGAGCGCCAGTCGCGAAGCAGCCTCACGACGCGCCCCGCGGGGCAGATCAAAAGCCACCCGCCGATTGCCGAAATCTATAACCACCCGGTCAAACAGTTTCAGCGCATCCATGCCAAACAGGATCGCTGGCCTGTCGTTGAGATTAAGCGCTTCAAAGGCATAATTATCGGCAAATGTCACCGGCAGGTTAGTGACATTGAAACTGCCAATCTTGATTTCGCGGATCTGGCTGAAATCGCCATGCAGTTCCTTGCCCGTCACACCCTTCATTTTTACCGGGATAAAGTCAAAACGCAGATGTCGTTTGCGCAAGCGGTCGCGCAGCGCAAAATTGCCCATGCTGGCCTGCGCGCCGGTATCGAGGATGATATCGACCTTCACCCCGTCCACCTCGGCGCTTGAAAGGATCATCCGTCCGGCACGCTTTTTCGCACTGACGACAATCATCCCTTGTTCAAGCTTGCCCGGTCGCTTGCCAAGCGTCGAGGGTAAAACCTCCAGATGCTGGGTACGAAAATCAAGAAAGACCTTGCTGTCTTCGAGGCTATCGATGCCGAGCAAACCATTGCCGCCCAGATTGCTGCGTTCCAGCGCGGGTGCCTCAATTCCCTCGACCTTGTGAGAATTGAGCGCCAGTTCCTCGATGTAGAAGGAAGGTGCAGTTGCAGGGCCGGTGATCGTCGCAAGGCGCAATTCAGGGCCTGCCTCTAGCGCGAGCCGCTGCGCCAGATCGCCCGAAATCACGGTCCGTTCGGCCCCCGTATCGACAATGAAATCAACCGGTTCGCTATTGTTGATACGCACCGGCACCGTCATCCGGTCGGTCCGGTCAATCTCGAACTGCTGGATGATCGACAGTTCGGGAACGACGGGCACATCGGCAGGCGGGGGCGCGTCCTGGCCAGAGGCAAAGGCGAGCAACGGCGCTGTGCACAAAACTGCCACTGAAAATCCTAGCCAATGTCGCATGGCTTTTCTCCTCTGTGGCAATATTACGCTTTGCCGTGCGCGCGGACAAGCGGCCGTTGATTTATTCGACGAACGACATTCAGGGTGTCATCGCCAGCCCGGCGAGACTTTCAGCCTCCACCAGCAACGCATCGTCGACCGAGCCCTGCGCCACGCTTTCGCGCCCGATCATCACCATCAGCGGCACCGCCATCGGGCTGACCCGGTCGAGCCGGATATGCAGCATTGTGTCTTCGGCCCGGTCGAGCAGATCGCCCAGCCGCCCGACATCGGTCAGCCGCGCCCGCGCATCGTGCCATGCCGCCTCGAGTAGCAGATGGCCGGGCTCATATTTACGCAGCACATCGTAGATCAGGTCGGTCGAAAAGGTTACCTGCTTGCCCGACTTGCGCTTGCCCGGATGCTGGCGTTCGACAAGGCCGGAGATGATGGCGACTTCACGGAAGGCGCGCTTGAGGAGGTAGCTATTCTCGACCCAGTCGACAAACTCCTCTTCCAATATGTCGGACGAGAATAAGGAAGCGGGGTCTTTGACCTCCTCCAGGCTCCACACGCCGAGTGCATAATCGCTGGCGACAAAGCCCATCGGTTTCAGCCCGCGCATCTCCATCCGCTTGGTCACGAGCATGCCAAGCGACTGGTGCGCGTTCCAGCCTTCGAACGGATAGACCACCAGATAATGCCGGTCTTCGTGCGGGAAGGTCTCTGCGAGCAGTTGCCCCGGTTCGGGCAATGCGCTGCGCCAATCCTGCATTTCCAGCCATTC
>DASUDM010000325.1:0-16596 GCA_036275575.1 Sphingorhabdus sp.
TTGCTGCCATCGGGAGAAACCATCGCACCGCGCGGGATTTTGGTTTCAAAGCTATCGGGAGCAACCTCGACTGGCGGACGCGGCGGATCGATGACACCTCGGCTATCCTCTATGCGGAATGGGATGATTTCGCTGGCGCCAGTGCCCACGCTTAATTTGCGCAATTTGCCGCCAGCCCAAAAGACCAGAGCCGAGCTGTCGGGCGTCCACGCCATATTGGGGTAAACGCCGGTGACTGCCCAGGTTTCCTGCACATCCTGATCGAGGCTGTCATAGACCTTGCGGTCTGTGCCGGTTTCGAGATCCCTCAAATAGAGTTTCGACCGGGTCTTTTCGCGGCGGACATAGGCCAGTTTCTTGCCGTCAGGCGATGGCGTTGGTCGTACTGCACCGCCCTCACCTCCGACTATGGCCTCAGTCTCTCCTGTTTCGATGTCATACCGTTCGATCGCGAACAGCTGATTGTTCGAATCCTGCGCATATTCGAAGATCGGGCCCGGCGTCGTATTGCGGGTGAAATAGATGTGCTTGCCGTCGGGCGCGAAGATGGGTTCGCCTAACTCCTTCTGATGCACATCGCTGGGCTTCTTCACCAGTGGAACGCCTGCCCCGCCCGATACATGGTACAACCACACCTCACCCGTGCCGAGCGAACGCTGCGTGGTAAAATGCTTCTTGGCCGCAATGAATTGGCCGTTCGGGCTCCAGCTTGCCTGATTGAGCAAGCGGAAATCTTCCTTGGTCAACTGGCGCTTATCCGAGCCATCGGTATTCATGATCCAGATATTGTCGCCACCGCCGCGGTCAGAAGTGAAGGATATACGCTTACCATCTGGGGAGAAGCGCGGCTGGGTCTCGTACGCAAGCCCATCGGCAATGCGCACCGGTGTGCCCCCAGAAATCGGCATGGTGTAGATATCACCCAGCATATCGAACGCAATCGTCCGACCGTCCGGGCTGACATCGACATTCATCCACGTGCCTTCATCGACCGAAATCGGGATTTCCCTTATGGTCAGTCCGGGAGGCGCATTCACATCCCATTTCGCCTCTTCCTTTTTGTCCTGTGCAACAGCGGGATTGGCTGAAAAAGCGCCGAATGCAAGGCTTGCAAGCGCCAGCCGAGAGGCCGAAACGAGATAAGATTTCATGTAAATTCTCCTTGCCCAGCGCTATCGATTGCGACGCACCGCGAGTCAATCCGATGCGGTGAAACGTTTCGACGAACGACAACCTCCCTTTGTCGCACTGCACCATACTTCATTCATCTGCCAGAAAGCTGGCCTTGTCAGTGACAAGATAGAACGGGTGGGGATTCGTTGCTTGGGGGCCGTGGAGGTCGCACATATGACGGGAGTATTTCGCGAGGGGCATAACCGGCCTCGGCCGCGTCGAAGGGAACCGCTACACTTGGGCCCACCGCCCAATCCATGGAAAAAACGGGCAGCACTTGGAATTCCGCTGCTGTTCGCTGCATTGGCTGCAATGCTTTTCGTGACACGCGATGCGTCTGCGCATCCGGGGCCTTCGGCGCGTGATGCGATCTTGGACAGGCCGATTGCCGGGGTACGCAACAATTATTGGTATGATTACCGATCGGACATTGAGGAAGCGCAAAGCGAATTGCGCAAAGACCTGCGCCGCGCGAAAAGTTATCAGGACGAGCGCGAAGCGTGGGCCGAGTATCATCGCGAACTTCGCGATGCACGGGCCGATTATCGCAAGGAAATGATCGAGAAAGGGTATATTCGTCGTCGGGGCGTTGTCACCGTTGACGGTTAGCCGAATACACGATCTGCCTGCGCTACGGCATCTGATGCGCGGAGCGCCGAAAGGATGCGCATCAGGTGCGGCAGGTCGTGCACCTCGATATCAACCTCGAATGTGTGAAAGCTTGCGTCGCGTGCGGTCATCCGCAGGTTTATAATATTTGCCTTGTGAAAGCCGAATATGCCCGCCATCTCGGCCAGCATTCCGGGGCGATTGTGGATGATCACACGCAATCGTGCCGATCCGCCGTCGCTTCCCTGCCCCCAGCTGAGATCGAGCCAATCGCTCTCGGTAGCTCCGCTAAGGCGCTCGCAATGGATAGTATGCACCTCGACCGGAAGGCCTTCACGGCGCAACCCAACGATGCGATCTCCCGGTACGGGGTGGCAGCATTCGCCCAGTTCGAATGAAACGCCCGGCGTCAATCCGCGGATGGAAATCGCCCGTTCCTGCGACGGCCAGTCTTTTTCATCTTCGCCCGGATCAAAGCCCGGAACCAGCGCCACCATCACCTGCCGGTCGCTCAATTTGCCTGAACCGATGGCAAACATCAGCTCATCCTCATTGTCGAGTTGCAGACGGCCAAGTGCGGCCTTGATAGCCTTGGCGCCAATCTTGCCCGGCAAGCGAGAACACAAATCTTCGAACAACTGCCGGCCCAGCTGAATAAGCTCATCCCGCTCGCGATGGCGGACATGCCGACGAATGGCCGCGCGCGCCTTGCCAGTGGCGACGAAGTTGAGCCAGGCAGGTTCGGGCTGGTGCGCCTTGCTCGACAGGATTTCGACCATGTCGCCATTATTGAGCAATGTACGCAGCGGCACATGCCTTCCGTTGACCTTCGCACCGACCGCACGATCTCCCAGATCGGTATGCACGGCATAGGCAAAATCGACCGGGGTCGAACCCTTTGGCAACTGGTGTAACGCGCCCTTGGGCGTGAAGGCGAAGATGCGATCCTGATACATCGCCATGCGCGTGTTTTCGAGCAGCTCTTCCGGATCCTGGCTGGTCTCAAGGATCTCAATCAGATCGCGTAGCCATCCAGCTTGACCGTCAGGGGCATCGTCCTGCTTGTAGGCCCAGTGCGCCGCGAGACCATATTCTGCGGCACGGTGCATTTCCTGGCTGCGAATCTGGACTTCGACCCGCATGTTCTGCGCGAACATGATGGTGGTGTGGATTGAACGATAGCCGTTCCGCTTGGGCGTCGAGATGAAATCCTTGAACCGGCCGGGGACCATCTGCCAACGGCGATGCAGCACGCCCAAGGCGCGATAGCAACTTTCGGTATCAGGCACGATAATGCGGAACGCGTTGATATCAGACAGTTGCTCGAACGCCACATGGCGTTCCTGCATCTTTTTCCAGATCGAATAAGGATGCTTTTCGCGGCCGGAAACCTTCGCCTTGATCCCGGATCGATCCATCGCTTCGGCGATGGATTGGCTGATTTCTTCAATCAGCTTGTCGCCATTTTCGCGGATCTGCGCGAGCCTGGCCGTAATCGTCTGATAGGCGTCGGGCTCCAACTGCTCGAAGGCGAGCAGCTGCATCTCGTGCATATATTCGTACATCCCGATCCGCTCGGCCAGCGGCGCGTAGATATCCATCGTTTCGCGGGCAATGCGACGGCGCTTCTCAGGACTTTTGATGAAGTGCAGCGTGCGCATATTGTGCAGCCGGTCAGCCAGTTTGACCAAAAGCACGCGGATATCGTCGGAAATGGCGAGCAGGAATTTGCGCAAATTTTCGGCGGCGCGTTCATCTTCGGTCTGCGCCTCGATTTTCGACAGCTTGGTTACGCCGTCAACAAGCCTCGCAACTTCGGGGCCAAATCGGTTTTCGACATCCTCTATCGAGGTAAGCGTATCTTCGACCGTGTCGTGAAGCAACGCAGTGATGATGGTGTCTTCGTCCATCTTCAATTCGGTCATCAGGCCCGCGACTTCCACGGGATGGCTGAAATAAGGATCGCCGCTGGCCCGCTTTTGCGTGCCGTGCATTTGGACAGTGAATACATAAGCGCGGTTGAGCCGATCTTCATCGACTTCCGGGTCGTACGCGCGGACCCTTTCAACCAGTTCATATTGGCGCATCATCGCCCTTCAAAATGTGCCTTTCCTGCTGCGTTGCAACACAAAAATTGCTTTGAGCGCGAATTAGGCAACAAAAAGCGCCGGTCGAGCACGCTGCACAAGGGGGAGAGGAGGCAGCGAGCGCAATCCGGCGCAGTTTGTTTCGGCCTTTGGATCAGACGATGGGGTGGCCAATCATCCGATCACGGTGTGTGAGAGCGACCGAATTCCTCTCATAACTTGGATCAATCCTTTGCGAGGACGACCTTTTTCTTGCTGTTGCAGCTTGCGATGTCTTCAGCGCCAAGAACGCGGTCGCCCGCCTTGAAGCTGGTGACTTCGCCAAATTCCTTGGCGACGCTTGCGCAAACGTTGCGCGGAGCCGAGCTCGAAAGCGCTGCACGGCAGGTGGTGCCCTCGCACTGGAAGACTACGCCGCGAACAACGGCCTTCGACGCCTGGGCCGGCTGAGCCAGCTCAACCGAATAGCCGCCAGCCATTGCATGGGCTTGCGGAGCTGCGAAGAGGAGAACAGCGCTGGTTGCGACAGCACCGACGAGCGCGCCGAAGCGCGAAGAAGTTTGGGAGAGGTTCATTTCTTCAATCCTTTTGTCTGGACCTTGTTTTCCAAACCGAGGCCCCCATTTTGGGTTTGCCTAGATTTGTGCCTCTGGAAAACCAGTTGCGAATCGCTATCTATTCGACTAGGTTTTAAGTTGCAACTGAAAACTGATAATCATCTGGCAAAAATTTGCAGGCACATTAGGACAAAGCCATGGGGAAACTGAGAGAGCCGTTGAGCGAGGTCGCCAATTGCGGATTGCCTGCCGCATTGGAGGCGATTGGCGAGCGTTGGTCATTCATGATCCTGCGTGCAGCATTCAATGGTGTCCGCCATTTTGAGGAGTTTCTCTCCGAAATAGGGATCGCCCGCAATATTCTGGCCAACAGGTTGACGCGGTTAACCGAGGCCGGGATTTTGCACCGCAGCCCCTGCCCCGATGATCGCCGCCGTGTTGAGTATCGCCTGACTCCAAAGGGCCTCGATTTCCTGACAACCATGATTGCCTTGCGCCAATGGGGCGAACGCTGGGCAACGGGCGTGCCTTCCAATCCGGTATTGTGTGATGTCCGTGATCACAAACCCATCCTTCCGGTAACATTGCGTGGCCATGACGACCGGATTTTGTCGCACATGGATCTGTGCTGGATCGATGCTTCAGAAGTGAAAACGGGCGCCGAAACAGTTGAAGCCGAAGACCGCGCAAATATTCGACAACTAGGCTCGGGTTGACACCGAATCTGCTGTTGCATCGCAACATTGAAATTTTATTGCGAATCTGTTAAAGAGTCGCGTGACCGGACATCTGCTGCACAGGCAGCATATAGAAAAGAGAGTTTCAGATCAGACGGCTTAGGGCCCAAAAGTGAATTCAGCATCGCTGGATGACTTGGCGACTTTGCCCAATACTCAAATCAGAAAGGGTCCAATTTATGGCGACTTCCGCTGTATCCTTCGACGTTGGCGATTATGTAGTTTACCCCAAGCATGGCGTTGGCCGTGTTATCGAACTGCAGAACCAGGAAATTGCCGGCATGCAGCTTGAGCTTTATGTTCTCCGCTTCGAAAAGGAAAAGATGACGCTGCGCGTTCCTGTCAACAAGGCGGAAAGCGTCGGCATGCGCAAGCTGTCTTCAGACAAGACACTCAAGGAAGCCATGGAAACGCTCAAGGGCAAGCCCAAGGTGAAGCGCACCATGTGGTCGCGCCGTGCGCAGGAATATGAAGCGAAGATCAATTCGGGCGACCTGGTGTCGATCGCCGAAGTGACGCGTGACCTGTTCCGCCCCGACGACCAGCCCGAACAGAGCTATTCGGAACGCCAGATCTTTGAAGCAGCTTCGAGCCGCCTCGCCCGCGAACTGGCCGCGATGGAAAAGACGGACGAACCGGCAGCGCTCAAGAAGATCCTCGATGTTCTGAAGGTTGCAGCGCCGCAATGGTATGAAAAGGCTGAATAAGCCGGCATTCAACGCTTTCACGGAAAGGGCCCCTTTGAGGGCCCTTTTTTATGCCTGCTTGCGAGATTCAGACCGAACCGGTTTGACCGGGCGGGATACAGATTGCATAAGACGCCTGTCTGCTGCGAAGGGCAGTCGATGCATATAGGGAACAGGCATGATCCGACCGACCGCATCCGCATCGTTTGCAATTCTCGCCGCACTGGCACTCGCGACTGCGAATACCCCGGCAGAAGCCGCGACAAAAACCTTTCTTATCGGCAGTTTCGATGAGTTGATTGTCGAAGGCGATATCATCGTCAAACTGGACAATATGAAATCGCCTTCAGCTCGCGCAAGCGGCGATCACAATTTGGTCGAAGCCCTCAAGATCGAACGTAATGGCCTGACTGTTCGGGTGCGGATCCAGGATTATGAGGGGACAACGCAGAAAGCCAAGATCGGCCAGCCGCTGGTCGTAACCCTTGGTGGGCGGGGTGTTCGCAAAGTCAGCGTCGATGGCAATTCCCAACTGGACATCAACCAGATCCGCGCGCCCGGCCTTGTGGTCACCCTCAAAATGGCAGGCGCCGGCCAGATCAACATCGGCACGATTGAGAGCGATCGAATGGATGTCAGCCTCGCAGGAACAGGCGGGATCAACATTCTTTCGGGCAAGGTGCGGGCATCGCGCTTTTCGGTCAGCGGCAGTGGCAAGATGGATGCGCCCAAATTATCGCTAATGCAGGCCAATCTGTTTCAGCAAGGCAATGCGTCAACCCATTTGCTGGCCAACGAAAAGGTAGAGATTACGAATAGCGGCGCGGGCGATATCCGGGTGGATGGCAGTGCCACCTGCTTCGTGCGCCAGCCCGGCTCTGCCAAAATTGTTTGTGGAAAGACTGCCCAATGATGTCGGAAGTTCGCATCTTGTCGGTGCTGGCAGCGATCGTCCTGGCCAGTTGCAGCGGGTTGAATGCCGGTGGCAGTGCCGCCGAGCCCAAAGGCTGCCAGGCAGGTATCGAATTACCCCCCAGCGAGGCAGGGCTGGAGCAAACCGCGCTGTGCATTACCAGCGGCAAGAAAGTCCATGCCTTTACGGTCGAGATTGCGCGCACCTCTCCGCAACAGGCACGCGGCCTGATGTTCCGCAACGAATTGGCGGACAACAAGGGCATGATATTCCCCTTTACCGAAACACGCATGGCGAGTTTCTGGATGAAGAACACCTTCATTCCGCTCGACATCATATTCATCCGTGAAAATGGCCAAATTGAAAATATTGCCGCCAACACAGTCCCATATTCGACAGATCCGGTCGAATCCACTGCCCCTGTGGCCGCTGTGCTGGAACTGCGCGGAGGTTTGACAGAAGAACTGGGCATCAAGCCTGGGGACAAGGTGCGCTGGACAGCGAAGTAAGCGCCTTTTTGATTGCAAGCCAAAGCGCTTCCGCCTAATCGGCGGCGCATGGGAATCTTGGCGAAAATCTTCACCTGGTGGGACGGTGCCACCATTGGCACAGCACTATACAGCGCGCGCAAGGGCGTGCTCGTCGGTGAAGATGAACAGGGCAACCGCTATTATCGTGCGAAGGATGGATCGCGTCGCTGGGTGATCTACAATGGCGCCAATGATGCCAGCCGAGTTGCGCCCGAATGGCATGGCTGGTTGCACGGAACATTTGAGGGCGAGCCGGACAGCTATCTGCCGCCAAAGCGCAAGTTCGAGCTACCGCAATCGCCCAATCTCACAGGCACCGATGCCGCTTACAAGCCGCAAGGCGCGCTAGACAAAACCGGGCACCGCGCAGCTTCGACCGGTGATTATGAAGCATGGAGCCCGGATGCGGCATGAGCCGGCTTGTTCCAGCCCTGCTCGTTTCGGCAACATTGCTTCTGTCGGGTTGCAACAGCAGCGAACCTGAGGCCCAGCCAAAAGACAAGGCAAAGACAAGCGCCAGTGCGGACAAGCCAGTCCTTGCACAAGGTGAGCAGATTGGCACGCCGATGGCAGAGCGGGTCGCCGTCATCGGATTGCTCAACAAACGCAACGGCCAAACGCGCGATTTCGAATTGAAGCCCGGCGAAGCCGTACGTTTCGGCAAGGTCGTAATCCGCGTTCGTGCGTGCGAAAAAACCGCGCCCTGGGAAAATTACCAGGATCAGGGCGCCTTCGTTCAACTCATCGTTCGCCAGCGCCCCGCCGGCACAAATGATGCAGAACGCTGGGCGCAAGTCTTTTCAGGTTGGCTTTTCAAGGAAAACCCGGCTGCGAATATTGTGCAGCATCCGATCTATGACGTCTGGGTCAAGGAATGCAGGATGAGCTTCCCCGGCGAGGAATCGCCGATTGAAGAACCGGACGACGCACCTTCAAGCAACCGATCCAGTGCACCCCAGTCCGAGCCGGCCGACAAGGCCGCTACCACGCCGCCCGCACCTGCTGAAGAGACAGAGGGGAGCGGTGAAGGCGAAGCGACGGTCGAAACCTGATTTCGCACTTCGGCGAGCGCAAGGTGTAAAAGCTCAAGATACCGTTTCTGGCTGATTTCGATTGCACCGAGCGACTGCAGATGCCCGGTCATGAACTGGCAATCGAGCAAAGAATAGCCACCTAATCTCATCCGCGCCACAAGCCATGCCATGGCTACTTTTGAGGCATCGGTCGCACGCGAAAACATGCTTTCACCGAAATAGGCCTTGCCCATTGCGAGGCCATAAAGGCCCCCGACCAGATGCCCGCCCTGCCAGCATTCGACGCTGTGCGCGAGCCCCATGTGGTGCAGTTCGAGAAAGGCGTTTTCGATATCGCTGTTGATCCAGGTTTCGCGCCGATTTTCGACACTTTCTGCGCAAAGCCTTATCACTGCAGCGAAATCCCGGTCGGCAGTAACCTTGAATCGATCCTGCCTGATTGTCTTGGCCAGCGACTTCGAGACATGTAACTGGTCCAGTGGCAATATCGCCCGATGTTGCGGCTCGACCCAAAAGGACTCCTTGTCTTCACGCGAGTCTGCCATGGGGAAAATGCCGTGGGCATAAGCGTTCAAAAGCAGGTCGATATCAATCGGCACAGCCGCACAGTAACATCAATTGCGCCGAATGCCAGTTTCCGCTAAGGGCGCGGAGATACCCCGGCAAGCCGCTTTCTCGCAAACCAAGCTGGCACCGGGGTGATTTGTTTTTTACGGGATATGCCAATGACACGCCGCCGCAAAATCTATGAAGGCAAGGCCAAAATTCTTTACGAAGGCCCCGAACCCGGCACGCTGATCCAATATTTCAAGGACGATGCGACGGCTTTCAACGCCCAGAAAAAAGGCACGATTACCGGCAAAGGCGTGATCAACAACCGCGTGTCCGAACATGTGTTCAGCCGCCTTGCACATATCGGCATTCCGACGCACTTCATCCGCCGCCTCAACATGCGCGAGCAGTTGATCCGCCAGGTTGAGATCGTGCCAATCGAAGTCATTGTCCGCAATGTGGCCGCAGGCACGCTTTCCAAGCGCCTTGGCATCGAAGAGGGCACTCCACTGCCCCACACGCTGCTCGAATATTGCTATAAGGATGACAGCCTTGGCGATCCGCTGGTGGCGGAAGAGCATATCGCCTGCTTCGGCTGGGCGAGCCAGGAAGAGATGCAGGACATCTCGTCGATGGCGATCCGCATCAACGATTTCATGTGCGGCATGTTCGCCGCCATCGGCATCCGCCTCATTGATTTCAAACTCGAATTCGGCCGCCTTTATGACGGCGATTTCAGCCGCATCATCCTTGCCGACGAAATCAGCCCGGATGGTTGCCGCCTCTGGGATATCGAAACCGGCGAAAAGCTCGACAAGGACCGTTTCCGTCGCGATCTGGGTGGAGAAGCCGAAGCCTATCAGGAAGTTGCCCGTCGCCTTGGCCTGATGCCCGAAGAAGGCGAAGGGGCCGTACTCGACATGGTCACGCACCGTCTGCGAAAGGGCAAATGAATTCGACCAATGGCAGTTGCCATTGGTGAAAAAGCAGCGAATAACAGAAGCATGGGGAAATCCTTTGCTGTCATACCTTTGGCGCTGCTTTCGGGCACGCTGATCGTTGCAACACCTGCCGCAGCATCGCCTGCCCCTCCAGCAGGCACAACGCGCACCGCGCCGTGGAATAGCGAGACTACCGAGCTCGAAGCAGACAGTCGCATCATTTACGGTCGTCTACCAAACGGCCTGCGCTACGCGATCCGCCGCAACGAGCGCCCCGAAAATCAGGTGCTGGTGCGGCTGGCATTCGAATTTGGATCGGCGGCTGAGGCCGAGGATGAGCAGGGTCTCGCCCATTTCATCGAGCATATGGCTTTCAACGGCTCTACCAATGTGCCCGAAGGCGAAATGGTCAGGATGCTCGAAAGGCTTGGCTTGTCGTTCGGTGCAGACACGAATGCCTCGACCGGCTTTGTGCGAACCCAGTACAAGCTAGACCTTCCAAAAGCCGATCCCGCATTAATCGAACGCGCGCTCTTTCTGATGCGCGAAACCGCAAGCGAAGTCAGTTTCAACCCGAGCGCGGTCGAACGCGAACGCGGCGTTGTGATTGCCGAAATGCGCGATCGCGAAAATTTCAGTTTCCAGCGCAATCGGGCGGCCAGCGAGTTGCTCTATCCCGACAGCTTTTTCTCCACGCGCTATCCGATTGGCAAGCTGGACGTTCTGCAGAATGCCTCGGCTGAAAAAATGCGGTCATTGTACCGCAAATGGTATGTGCCTGATCGGGCACGGCTGGTGATTGTCGGTCCGGTCGATCCGGCTGCAGTCGAACGCGAAATCGTCCGCAAATTCTCGGACTGGCAAGGCTCCGGCGCAGCGCTGGGGGAAATCGACCGGTGCGGCTTTGATATTGAACGGCCAGCGAAAGCGGCTTTTTTCAGCCATCCTGAAGTCGGCGAGGCGATCAATATCGAACAGCTCGTTGCGGACCGCAAACGACCCGATACTTTCGAGCGCGCGCTCCTCGACATGAAGATGGGCATGGCGGCAGCAATTGTCGGCGATCGGATTTCACGCAAAAGCCGCAATGAAGACATTCCCTTGCTGAGCAGCGGGCTATCATTCGCAGCCGGATTTTGTGACCAGCACGCACGTATCGGCATGACGATCAGCGGCAAGGATGGCAGCTGGCGCACTATATTGCCGATTGTCGAGCAGATTGTTCGGCAAGCCGTCGTCCATGGATTTTCGACGCAAGAAGTTGCCGAACAAGTGAAACGCTATGACGCGGCCTTTGAAAATGCCGTCAAAAGCGAGGCTACAACCCCGAGCAGCAACTTCGCCAATGAACTGACAAATCTGGACGATGATATTGTGACCGCTGCTGATTATAGGTTGCGGCTCTGGAAACAGCTTCGGCCATTCATGACGCCAAACGCGGTCAGCGCAGAATTTGCCAATTGGTATGGTCAACTGGACCAACCCCGTATCTTTCTATCAAGCAAGCAGCCGGACGCTGCAACGCCCGATGCCATATTGGCTGCCTTTGAAGAAAGTCGCCGACAGCCGGTTGCCCCTCCTGCAGAGCGTTCCGCACTCGAATGGGCCTATGCCGATTTCGGCCCTGCCGGCAGGGTGGTCGACAACAAGCTGATCGAAGATTTGGGCATACGCGTGATCCGTTTCGACAACGGCGTTCGCCTTAACATCAAGCAAACCGAATTTGAAAAAGACCGGGTTCGCTGGACGCTTCGTATCGACGGTGGAAAGCTGTCGCTCCCGATCACCGAACAATATCTCGGCATGTTCATGGATAGCGCCTTTGCCGCGGGTGGGCTCGGGAAATATGATATCGACGATCTTCGTGCAGTTCTGGCAGGTTCCACCGCAAGTGCCGGCTTTGCTTCAGGGCCCACCCATTTTGGTGGCGGAGGAGCGGTGGTGTCGAAGGATCTGGAACGCCAGATGCAACTGATGGCAGCCTTTGTGACCGATCCCGGTTACAGAGATGCGGCTGTAAGGCTATTTCGTCGACCTTTGCCCGAATTTTACGCTCGGCTTGATGCCACCCCCGGCTCTGCTTTGGCCATCGGCCAAGCGCGCATCATGAACGGCGATGATCCCCGTTTCGTCCTCCCTCCAATGGAGGCGTTGATGGCTGCCGATTTCGAAAAGCTGAAAGCCGCGATCAGCGTGCAGTTGCAAAACGGTGCCGTAGAGATCGGCCTCGTTGGTGACATTGATGAGGCAACAGCAATCGATATAGTTGCGCGCACCTTCGGCGCATTGCCCGCACGTTCTAACCAGCCCTTCAATTTTGAGGCGCAAAAAGCCAGCCAGTTCACCGGAAATTTCGGTATCCACACAATCCATCATCGCGGCGAGGCCAACCAGCTAAGCTGGAGGCGCGTGTGGGCTACCAGTGATGATAGCGATTTCCGCGAAGAGCAGACCCTCGCGTTGCTCGCCGACATCGCTCGTATCCGCCTGATAGACGAACTTCGTGAGGGGCTGGGTGCTACTTATGGCGCCGGGGCCGGTTCGGACATGTCCGACATTTTTCCAGGACGCGGTACATTCTCAATTTCGACGAGCGGCG
Organism: Sphingorhabdus sp.; assembly: GCA_036275575.1. Classification (GTDB taxonomy): domain Bacteria; phylum Pseudomonadota; class Alphaproteobacteria; order Sphingomonadales; family Sphingomonadaceae; genus Sphingorhabdus_B. The sequence goes on from DASUDM010000325.1 coordinate 12,419, forward strand.
ATCCCAAAGACCTTGAGAAAATCGAAGCTGCTGTGGACGAAGTGATCCGCGAGTTGCTTTCGGCCCCGGTCGATGCCGATCTGTTTGAGAGGGCGCGCAAGCCTACTCTTGAAAGCTACGCCGACTGGAAAAGGCGCAATGCGACGTGGATCGATATCGTCGATGAAGCCCAGTCCGCTCCCGAACGGCTGCAACGCTTCCGCATCAGCGAAGAACAATATCTATCGATAACACCACAACAGGTGTGGCAAGCGGCAAAGCGCTATCTGGACCCAGCGAAAAGCTATACATTCCGGGTGCTACCCAAACCCAAGGAAAAACCGGAGTAAAGCCGTCAGCCCTTGGTTTTGTATCCGCACAGAATCCCGAGAACGAAGGAAAGAAACAGCGCCAGTTGCACCTCGTGGAGCGTGTACTGGCTCCATCCGAAAATCTCGTTTCCATATCCAAAAACGCCAATGAAAAGCGCCGCTGCAAGCCCGACCATATTACCACCTCCGCGGCTCTTCGTCCGCCTTTAACCATTGCAGTGCACCGGCCTATTGCGACCTGGTCAAACATTGGTTCAAAGGCCCGGTTACCGGAAATTAACCCTGATGCCCCCCTTGTTTCCCCCACAGGCAAAGCTATAGGGGGCGCAAATCCTGATATAGAGGCTGCGCCATGAAAACCCGCATTTTCGTTACGCTAAAAAATGGCGTGCTCGACCCCCAAGGCAAGGCAATTCATCACGCCCTGGAAGGCCTTGGCTTTGAAGGCGTTAACGATGTGCGCGCTGGTCGCTTGATTGAGATCGAGCATGAGCCTGGCCTGACAAACGCGCAACTCGAAGACATGTGCCGAAAATTGCTCGCCAACATGGTTATCGAGAATTTCGAAATCGAACAGAAAGGCTGATCCGTCATGCGCGCTGCCGTGATCCAGTTCCCCGGTTCCAACTGCGACCGCGACATGGCTGTCGCCATTCGCGAAGTGACCGGCGCCGAAACATCAATGGTCTGGCACCGCGAAACCGAACTGCCTGCGAACCTCGATCTGATCGCGGTTCCCGGCGGCTTTTCCTATGGGGATTATCTGCGCTCGGGCGCGATGGCGGCACGTTCGCCGGTGATGCAGGCGGTCATTGCTGCGGCAAATCGCGGCGTTCCGGTACTTGGTGTATGCAACGGATTCCAGATACTGACCGAATCCGGCCTGTTACCCGGCGCATTGATGCGCAATGCAGGCATCCGCTTTGTATGCCGCGAAGTGAAGCTGACCGTTGAAAACAGCCAGTCGATCTTCACCAGCCGTTATGCTGCAGGCGAAGAAATCATCATCCCCGTCGCGCACCATGACGGAAATTATTTTGCTGACGATGCCACGCTCGACCGGCTGGAAGGCGAAGGCCAGGTGGCGTTCCGCTATGCTGAAGAGGTCAATGGTTCGGCACGAAACATAGCGGGCATCCTAAACGATGCAGGCAATGTGCTGGGCATGATGCCGCACCCCGAACGCATGATCGAAGCCGTGCAGGGTGGTTCAGACGGACGGCGGCTCTTCGAAGGGTTGATCCGCGAGATTGCCTGACGCTTTCGGATTTGGCTGCAGCCAGCGGCCGACCAAAAGCAAAATCGTGGGCCAGAACATCGTATTCCAGATATCGTGCCAATGCGCCGCATCAGGTTGCAAAGCGCTGTTTGCAGCCTCCGCCTTAAGGTCGATCCATTCGACGGTGCAGGCCATAGCCAACACGGCTAGCCAAGCGAGAATCCAGCCGCCGCGCCAGCGCCAAACCAGGCGCACGAAAAGGAACAGTCCCAATCCCGCATAGATGTGCAACGCATCCTTGCCGAGACCGGTAAACCCAAGCATCACGACCTTGAACTGCTGGAAATCCATCGGCGTATAGCCAAAGAGCATCGCGATCAGACCTGCGTCTTGAAGGGTGTGAAATTGGTGCCTTCATCGAACAGGTCGACACCTTCCTTACGCTTCAGCCATCCAACAACAACATAAGTGACGGGGGTAAGCACCACCTCCCACAGCACTTTGAGGCCCCAATTGGTGACCATCACGGTGATCACGGCCTCATTTTCCCACACGCCCCAAAACGCAAGTGGGTAGAATATCAGGCTGTCGACGCCCTGCCCCACCACTGTCGAGCCAATAGTGCGCGACCATAAATGTTTACCCTGCGTCCAGATCTTCATCCGTGCCATGACATAGCTGTTGACGAACTCGCCGGCCCAGAATGCGACGATAGAAGCAAGCACAATGCGGGGCACCTGCCCGAAGACGCTTTCATAGGCGGCCTGCCCCTCCCAGCCTTCAGCCGGCGGTAGACTGACCACGACCCAACTCATAAATGCCATGAAGATCAATCCGGCAAAGCCCGCCCAGATCACCCGTCGCGCGCGCGCATAGCCGTAAACTTCGGTCAGCACGTCGCCGATCACATAGCCGAGCGGGAAGAACAATATCCCCGCGCCGAAAACCCATGGTTCCCCGCCAATTTCGACAGCTGCTGGCTTTGCTGCGCCAATCACGTTGGAAAGCAGCAACACGGCAACAAAAGCCGCCATCACGAAATCATAATAGCGGAAATGCCGACCGGTCATTTCCGCGGCGCTGTGCGCTTCGATCTTGGGATTGGTCATGCCGCTGCCATATCCCGCTTTGCAGCATCGCGCAAAGCGGTTATTGCCCACCCAGCGCGCGCCCTTAGCTCAGCTGGATAGAGCGCGAGACTTCTAATCTTGAGGTCGCAGGTTCGACTCCTGCAGGGCGCGCCACTCAGTCTTTATCTTTATATATTAATTACTTGAACTAAACTCCTCGGACATATTCTGCGGAGTTCCGCGCGCTTTCGCAATGAGGATTTTCAAGCAGAGGTCAAAAGCGTCTCTGTTGGGAGAGACTAAGGCCAGATTCTCCGGGCGGTCTCAGGGGCCCAAAAAACTGACCTCTGCTGCATTTTGAGGAAGGTTTAGACGAACCCGAGCACGCGCTTTTGTTCGCCTTAGTTTAGCGAAGGATAAGAGCCAATCGGCTTGCTTGGACAGCGCCGTTGCGACACTCCCGTAACTAATAACGCATGCATCAAAACGTGATAGTCGACGGCTGCAGCTCTAAGAGTGCCGCCATCGTTTCAATTAAGGAATGAATTATCTAAACTATTCACGGTTTGCCTGAATGCGGCTCTACCCGTCAGCAAACAAAACACAGATATCGACGCCGCTATCGCAACTGTGGTTGCTACCGACCAACCAACGAGTTGCCGATCCGCAAACACATACTCGGTAAGAAATCCAACAATCAGCGGCCCCAAGCCGAGCCCCAAAAGATTGAGCGTGAAAACATACAAAGCGGAAGTACGACCACGTAATTCATTTGGAGACATTAGCTGAAGCGCAGCGCGGGCAAAGCATATCCTTATGACAGGCCGCGTGGTTGGTTCCAGCGAAGGGCTGGCTATTGGCTTGTTTGATGAGCTTGCCGAGACTGATGGCTTGAAAACTGCCCTAGAATTGGCGGCACAAATTGCGGCAAAGCCTGAAAGCGCCATCAGTAATATTAAACGTCTCGTCAATTGCGCAATCGACAGCCCTTTGGAAGAGGCGTGGCAGGCTGAATTCGACCATGTCCTTAGTCAGCTAAATTTGAGCGAGCAGGGCGGAAACGCTGTTTTTGAACCGTTCCTCAATCGCCAGAAGACTTAGTCAGCATTCGCTTTGCCGTTCGGTTTTCATCGCCAATCGCCAGTTCTCGCCGTATATTGAAGATCGCCCACAAGGGTACGCGGGTTGTTTTCATAGTTGGCAATCATGACGAGATGCTTCGTGATTATGCGGGTTTCAGTTTCGGCGGAATAACCCTCGCGCGCGAAGAAATTCACGAAACTGCGGATGGACGGTTGTTGCTGATAACGCATGGTGATGCCTTCGACGGTGTCGTGCTCTACGCCCGTTGGCTCGCTTTTCCGGGCGATCATACAGACCCAGAAAGGCTCTCGTGCGACAGCGGCCCAGCTCGGCGCTAGTTTCGATTGGGAGATGTGCAGCGACCGGTTCGTGAATGCGCTTCACGATGCCATGCGTTCGCGCTCTTGCGACACAGTTGTAGCCGAAACGAGTTAGTGTTCAGAAGGCTTTTGCTAAAGGCAGAAGTACAGCCGCGACGGCCAGCAATGTTCCAAA
>DASUDM010000326.1:0-4214 GCA_036275575.1 Sphingorhabdus sp.
CTGTTGGAGGAGCGCAGCTATTTCTTCCCGCCGGAACGCACCAGCGCCACGCAGCTTACACTGCGCAACCTTTTGACCAAGCCGGGTTGGAACAGCCTTGAAATTCGCACGCTCCGCGGGGTGTTGAGCGCGTTCAAAGAACGCAAACGCTGATCAACCGCGCAGTGCGTCCCAACGGGCAAACTCGTACGCAATCGAGCCTTCGACAAGCGTTTCCCACATATCAGCAACGACATCCTGCGGAATTCTGAGTTCAAGCGCTGCCTTGCGTGCATTTGCAATGACCTGCGCTTTGCGAACTTCATCGCGCACCGTGTCGCGATCCTGTTTGATGCGGGCGGCGGCATCCATGTACCCGAAACGCCGAGCGAGTAACTGGACTATCTGCGTATCGACATCGTCAACACCGGCACGAACTTCCGCCATATCGACGCAATCGGCTGGGTCTTTCACGCTGTTGGGAGAATTATTTGTTGTCATGGCCCGCGCCATTAGGATTACGGCGCCATTCTGTCGAGCCGATACTTGACTTTATCCACACTCCCCGCCATAGGCGCGCCTTCGCAATTGGCCCTGCACCCCGGTGAAGCAGTGGCCGCAGACCGCAAATTGGCGGTTTGGTGCGGTTCCGGGACCAAAAATGACAGCAAATTGAAAGGACTTTGACACATGTCGAAGCGTCAGAATTCGAAGTACAAAATTGACCGTCGTCTTGGCGAAAACATCTGGGGTCGTCCAAAATCGCCGGTAAACCGCCGCGAATATGGCCCGGGTCAGCACGGCCAGCGCCGCAAGGGCAAGCTTTCCGACTATGGTCTGCAGCTCCGCGCAAAGCAGAAGCTGAAGGGCTATTACGGCGACATCACCGAGAAGCAGTTCAAGCGCGCCTACCAGGAAGCTGACCGCATGAAGGGCGATACCTCGCAGAACCTGATTGGTCTGCTCGAGCGTCGCCTCGACATGGTCGTTTATCGCGCCAAGTTTGCACCGACCATCTTCGCTGCCCGCCAGATCGTCAGCCACGGCCACATCCGCGTCAACGGTGTGAAGTGCAACATCGCCAGCCGCCTGATCCAGCCCGGTGACGTCGTCAGCCTCGGCAACAAGGCCAAGGAAATGGCGCTTGTTATCGAAGCACAGAGCCTTCCCGAGCGCGACATCCCTGATTATGTCAGCACCGATGGCAACGACAAGGTTACCTTCACCCGCGTCCCGACGCTGGACGAAGTGCCCTATCCGGTGAAGATGGAACCCAATCTGGTCGTCGAATTCTATTCGCGTTAATCAGCGGTCCATCGCAAATGTTCGAAAGAGCGGCTTCGGCCGCTCTTTTTTTGTCTGCGATCATCGACCGTTTGTCGAAATATCAAACCAATATGTTGCAATATTGCAACATTAACTAGTCTGTAAATTACAATTCAGCATAACATTCATTTACGCGAAAGGTTGGGCTTCCTACATCAGGGTCAGCCACGAAATGTGGTTTATCTCCCTTAAATCAAGGATATAAAAATGAAGAAGCTTATCATTCTCGCCTCGGCCGCTGCGGCCGCAATTGCAACCCCGGCCATGGCCGCAGGCGAAGGCCGCGTCGAAGGTCGTGCGGGTATCGCATGGGGCGGTGGCGCCGAAGATTTTATCGGCGGTGTTGCTGCCGGTTATGATTTCGATCTCGGCGAAACCGCTTTTGTCGGCCCTGAAGTGTCGTACGACACCGATTTCGAAGGCGCCGATCTTGTCAACTTAGGTGGCCGTCTTGGCGCCAAGGTTGGCGAAAAGGGCAAGCTGTACGTTGCTGCTGCCTATGACGTCGCCGACGGCGACGAGTTCAACGCCGGCGCAGGCTATCAGCACAGCTTCACCGACAAGCTGTACGGCAAGGTCGAATATCGCCGTTACTTCTACGACGGCACCGACGCCAATGTCGCCGGCGTTGGTATCGGTCTGAAGTTCTAAGCGCCATAGCGCATGAAATTGCGGGCGGTTCCGGAACACGGAGCCGCCCTTTTTCGTTTGAGCCGCCGCGTGCTGTCTGGCAGAAGCGCCGCAATCAAATATTGGAGAATGACATGCGCCTTTTGACGCTCGCCTTGGTATCCGCCTTAGCCCTATCGGGCTGCAAGAAAATCGAAGACACCGGCGTAGGCAAAATGCCCGAAGTCGAAGCACCGAACCTGTCCGAGGCGACGATCAAGGACATTACCCGCACACTTTCTTCGGATGCATTTGAAGGGCGAGCGCCGGGATCGGCAGGGGAAGAAAAAACCGTCGCGCTAATGATCGAGAAGTTCAAGGCGGCTGGCCTTGAACCGGGCAACCCTTCCAGCACAAAAGATGGCGGCTGGACACAGGACGTCCCCCTCGTTGAAATCGCGGCGAAGAATTTCAGCCCGCTGACCATCACCGGCAAGGACGGCAAGACCATGAGCTTTGCTTATGGCGACCAGTATGTTGCAGGAACCTATCAGGAGCAGTCCAGGATCGACATCAAGGATAGCGATGTCGTTTTTGTCGGCTATGGCATCAATGCCCCTGAAAAGGGATGGAATGACTATGCCGGCGTGGATGTGAAGGGCAAGACCGTCCTCATCCTCGTCAACGATCCCGATTTCGACACGTCCGGTCTGGAAGGCCCCTTTGGCGGAAAAGCGATGACCTATTATGGCCGCTGGACCTACAAGTTTGAGGAAGCCGCCCGCCAGGGCGCGGCCGCTGCACTCATCGTCCACGATACCGCACCCGCTGCTTATGGGTGGAATGTGGTGAACTCGAGTTGGACCGGCCCGCAATTTCTTGCCCAATCGAAAAATGGCGGTGCCGACCAGACAAAGGCCAATGGCTGGGTGCAGAAGGAGGTTGCAGCGCAGATCATGGCTGCTGGTGGACAGGACCTTGCGAAAGCGATGGCTGCAGCAAAGAAGAAGGGCTTCAAGGCGGTTCCGCTCGGGCTGAAGGCCGGAGTGAGCTTTGAAAATGCGATCTCGAAGAAAAACAGCCGCAACATCGTTGGCGTATTGAAGGGCGCCAAGCGCCCTGACGAATATGTGCTCTACACCGCGCATTGGGACCATCTCGGCCGCTGCACGCCGGTCGACGGCGACGACATCTGCAATGGAGCAGTCGACAACGCTACGGGCACCGCAGCCCTTGTCGCACTTGCCGAAGCGCACAAGAAAGCCGGCGCGCCTGACCGCAGCATCGTTTTCCTTGCAGTAACCGCAGAGGAATCCGGCCTGCTGGGCTCAAAATATTACGCCGAAAATCCGATCTACCCTCTCGCCAAGACGGTTGGCGGCGTGAACATGGATGCGTTTTCAATGACTGGCCCGGCAAAAAACCTGACCGTGATCGGAATGGGCAAGTCTGACCTCGACAGCTATTTGAACGCTGCTGCGAAAATTGAGGGCCGCACCCCCGATCGCGAGCCGACTCCAGAAAAGGGCTTCTATTATCGTTCCGACCATTTCAGCTTTGCCAAGCTGGGCGTACCGATGGTCTACTTCGAAGGCGGGGACGATCTGGTGAATGGCGGCAAGGAAGCCGCGGAAAAGGCGGCCAAGGATTATGAAGAAAACCGCTATCACGCGCCCGGTGACGAGTTTGACGAAAGCTGGGACTGGTCAGGCGTCATGGCTGACTTGCGCCTCTATTACCGTGTAGGCCGAATGCTCGCGATGACGACGGCTTGGCCGAACTGGGTCGAGGGCGACGAGTTCCGCGCCATCCGCGACAAGAGCCGGGCTGTAAAGTAAACCGGTCATGGTAATTCGAATGTTGCCCGAATGGGCGCCGCACGAACGTGTCTGGATCGGCTTTCCTTCCGATGCGCAGGCTTGGGGTGAACCCTTGGCCAAAGCTCAGGAGCAGATCGCCGCATTCGCCAACGCTGTTCATGATGACGGGCGCGGCGAAGCCGTCCACCTGATTGCCAAAGGTGCGGAGGCTGCGGCACGTGCCCGCGATCTTTGCGAAGCTGCGATCATGGTGGAAGACAGGCTGATCGGAGACGTATGGTTGCGGGATACCGGATGCATCTTCGTCGGAAGTGGACCTGCCCGCATCGCCCGCAATTTCGGGTTCAACGGATGGGGCAACCGCTTTGATTATGAGGGCGACCAGACAATCGGGCGTGAACTGGCAGAAGCCAGCGGTTTTGCTGTTTCCGATTGCGACTGGGTGCTAGAAGGCGGTTCAATCGATGTCGATGGCGAAGG